>JAKSIB010000030.1 GCA_024399065.1 Fibrobacter sp.
CGGTACGGGATGCACGGGGGTTGGCTTCGAGAACGAAAACCTTGCCGTCTTCGATGGCGTACTGCATGTTCATGAGACCGCAAAACGCCGCAAGGTGTGTGTTGCGACAGGCCGCTTGCGGGCTGGCATGACCGAACCGAAGACGTTTCTGGAAACGTGGAGGGATTCTGTTTTGCGGGATAATGCAATCTCTTATTGGCGTTCCCCGCGCTCCGCACGGGTCGGGCTATATTTTATGGGGTGCCCGGTTCACTCCGTTCCCGCCCAACCTCATAAAACCGAGCCTGAAGTCTCGGCCCCAAGGGGTCACTATCCCTAACTCGGATGCATGGAAAGAATTATTTCAACATTTTAGGTATTCTTTGATTCCTGCCTTTTTTGTAGAAAATCAAGAATTTCTTCAAAAGACACTGATTTTGCCAAGAATGGTTTAAATTTAAACCCCGTCAGTTTATCTTTCCACTCACAATCTCGCCATAAAATTTGAACATTCAACTGCGTTTCATGAAAAGAAGTCAACTCTTTGCTCGATATACTATGTGGCAGGACACAAAAAATATGGAATCTCTTCGCCTCGGTATTTTTCAAAACAAACCACCACTCTTTTTCCAAAAACTTCTTCTGCGGAGCAAGCCAATAAACCTTTGAAGTTGTATTTAATGTTGCGAATGTATGTTCAGCCTCAGGTTTCAAAATATCCTGATTTATAAGGGAACACAGAGCTATTGCAAATTGTTTTTCAGAATATCCTCCGACTGAAATCATTTATCTCCTTGGTCATCTCCATCTTTTTTATTTCAGCGTTGCCAAATCTTCATCCTTGAAAAAATCAAGAATCTCCTATTTATTACCAACACTTTTCAGCCATTCTGCATCTGCTTTCATAATGGTATAAGTGCAATCTTTAGGCTTTGCTTTCCCAGTATTGTTTATTTTTAGGACATCCAATACACTTCCCAAAAAGTTACTCTTTATAGCATAATTCACATTTTGGGATTTTCCTTCTAGTCGAGATACAACTATTCCTATAATTTTATCTTTTCTAACCAACGGACCTCCTGAATTTCCAGGCTGTACAGCGGCATCAATTTGGTATGTTTTCACATCGTCTTGATAACCCTTACGTGAGGAAATTATTCCCTTTGTAGCCTTAAGACTAAATCCTTGTTTCAAAATTTGAGGATAACCATAAACCGTAACATCCTCCCCAATGTCATAGATTTTTCGATCAATGGCGCACGAAGTAAGTTTCTTGTCTGATTTTAGCACAGCAATATCCAATTCCAAATCTTCATAAATAACACTTAATGTAATATTGCTAGAATCATCCTGGTAATCATTCGTCGCAAAAATTGAATCAGCACCATCTACAACATGCTGATTTGTCACCATAGTCCTTTCATTAATCGCAAAACCAGAGCCAAAACCTGTATTTCCCAAGGACGGAATATAATTTCCCTCAAAGTCAAATAAAATTTTCCAATGATGTTCTAGATAATAGTATGCATAGTCATTTCCCATAATAAATTTTGCAGGCCATACACCACTATAACCATAATAAACTGTAATCCTTTCGTCATTATAATTTACAGTATCTCTTTTTTCTGTAACAACTAAATCATAATTTGAAGAATAATCTTGATCCCTAGTAGTATATCGTGTCGTTATCTTAATCGAATCTCTTTCCCCCGCAACGAACATCAATTCCATTGTTCCGCTAGCAAGGAACGATGATTCTCTTTCATAATTTTCCGTCCGAGTATTATAGTAATCAACAGCAAGCCCTTTAATTGCGTATGATTTATTTTGGTTCACCAGCCACGAAGTAGTTTCGTATGGCGAAGCATGCAGAATGCCAACTACAAAACCTATCAAACATAAATATTTCACGATTTTTCTCATTTCAAGCCCCATTGTTGAATTCAGACATCTTTTTCGCTAGGCAAATATTTATAAATCCCGACAATTGCAACAGAGAGAAGGATTATTGTGGCAAAAAATCCAAACCATTTTTCAACAGACCAATTACTAAACATGCTTTTTTCTTGTTGTAAATTCACAGAAGCTTCTTTTGAAGAGATGGACTCATTAACATGATCAATATTCAGTGTGTCCCTCGATTTATTTTCTTCCACAGAGTCCAAGTTTGCTTTTTGAAAGCTATTTTGAATAGAATCTACTTTAGAATCAATCACATCTTGCAAAGATGTAGGAACTCTTAAAAACAAATTTTCATGGGTATCAGCAACAAACGTTTCATAACGATTTCTTCTTAAAGAATCCCTAGACAACGAATCTATTCTATGGATATTTCGAATACCGGCTCTTGCTGCTCCAAACCCAAGATTCCAATGTTTACCCGCAGTATGCTCCGTGCCTTCAAAAATTCTTTTGACAACCTTCGTTGGAATACGAATCGCAAAAGCGTCCTCCGCAAGAAAAGCAACGCAACATGTAATAAAGACAATCATCAACTTACCCAGCTTCACTTCTCGCATACCTTTCCGTGATTATTTCGGACCCCGAACATGGTAATGTTCCTCGGGAGACTGATATTCTTGATAACGTTTCGTTTTGTCAGCTCGTAAATCCGCTTGGATTCGAACCGCATACGTTTTCATCGTCATATCGGACTCCATCGTTTACACCTATGGAGTCTTCCCCTTATTCAACAAGAAACCACATCTATTTTCTGGAAACGAAAAAAGGACGTGGATCGCTGCATTTACCTAAACGGGGCTCTAGACTGCCTCTAAATGATAAACGCAAACGACCCACGCCCCGAAAGGGCTGTTGCCCATGGCTAACACAACCAAAACACCAGCTTGAAAAAGCCGGAATAGCAAACTGAAACATACCGCGATAAACGGTATGCCTGCGTGAGCGCTCGCCTTGTCCTCATTTAGGTGAAACTGTCTAGATTTCGTTTAGAGAACAAGAGCAAAAACTCTATTTTTCTCCAAATATAACTTAAAACTCACGGATTCAACAATCTACCATTTAAATTTTATATCCAAAAGGCTTGTTTTTATAGCAAAACATCGTTATTTTTGAAAATCGTTCGTATATTTTACGGAAACATTGCCCCAAAAGGCTATAACAATGTTGCAACAGAAAGATGTTAACGAAAAACAGATTCCTCAAGATCAAGCCTTTGACGCTCTAGAAAGAATCATCAAGGCTGCTCCTGAACTGGACTACGAAAAGGAACTTGCATCTTGGCGTGATGAAAGGTTTGCCGGATGAGGGCTCTTATTGACACACAACATCCTAATGGATTACGTTGTAAAACGTGAACCATATTTTGCATTTGCAAGGTCTATTGTTGATGCGAGAAGGCAGAATGTCTTCGATGGCTGTGTCGCAGCCCATTCTTTCACAAACATGTTCTACATTCTCCGCAAGGTTTACGATGACGCCACAAGAAGGGCTGTTCTCTTAAATCTTACAGAGCTTTTCGATGTCGGAGATGTAAATAAGAATGTTATCGTGAAAGCTTTGGAGAATCAAAATTTTCCAGACTTTGAAGATTGTGTTCAAAGCGAGGTTGCTGAAAAATATCGAGCAGACTACATTGTTACTAGAAACCCGAAGGATTTTGAAAATTCCAGGATTTCTTGCATTTCTCCTGAAGAATTTTGCGCTTTGCTAAAGTGATTTTATTGAAATGCGTTAGGCGCCGCAGCCCGTATGGGTTCGGACGCGAAGCGGCTGAACGAAAAAAAGACCGAACTGGATTTTTCCAGCTCGGTCTTTTTATAGCGCAAGGCACCGGCCCGGCCCACTTCGGCAAGCTCAGTGGCCTTGGCCGGGCAACGCCCAGAAGAAGTTAATTAAACTTCTTCAATGGAAGCGTGATACTCTTGCAGAGACTTCACTTCGCCCTTGCCTGCCTTAGCAGCCGCAATGCCCTTGACGGTGTCGAGAGCGGCGGCCAGGGTGGTGATGTAAGGAGTCTTGTACTTGATTGCAGCCTTACGGATGGCGGATTCATCGGCAACAGCGTCGCGGCGAGCCCACGGGGTGTTGATGATGAGGTTCACCTGCTTGTTCAGGATAACATCCAGAACGTTGGGGCGGCCTTCGGCGATCTTGTTCACCACTTCGCACTTGACGCCAGCCTTTTCGTAGAACTTGGCGGTGCCTTCGGTAGCATAGATCTTGAAGCCCAGTTCCTGGAAACGCTGACACACTTCGATAGCCTGGTCGCAGAGGTTGGTCTTGTCGGACAAACTAATCAGCACGGCACCGGAAGACGGGAGGATAGAGCCTGCAGCTTCCTGGCTCTTGTAGTAAGCCAGGGCGAAGTCTTCGGAGAGGCCCAGCACTTCACCGGTGGAACGCATTTCAGGGCCGAGAACCGGGTCAACCTTGGGGAACTTGTCAAACGGGAACACAGCTTCCTTGGCGCCGTGGTGCTTGAACTTCTTGTCCTTCAGCTTCAAATCTTCCAGCTTTTCACCCATCATGAGGCGGGTAGCAAGGCGGGCCATCTGAGTGTTACAGACCTTGGAGACCAGAGGCACGGTACGGGATGCACGGGGGTTGGCTTCGAGAACGAAAACCTTGCCGTCTTCGATAGCGTACTGCATGTTCATGAGACCGCAAACGTGGAGGGATTCTGCAATCTTGCGAGTGTAATCCTTGATGGTCTTCAAGTTTGCTTCGGTAATGGTTACCGGCGGAATAATGCAGGCGGAGTCACCGGAGTGGACACCTGCAAGTTCCACATGTTCCATCACGGACGGAATGTAAACGTGTTCGCCGTCAGAGAGGGCGTCGGCTTCGCATTCCAGAGCGTTGTGGAGGAAACGGTCGATGAGGAGCGGGCGATCCGGGGTAACGCCAACAGCCTTGGCAACGTATTCGCGGAGCATGTTTTCGTCGTAGATGACTTCCATGCCGCGGCCGCCAAGCACGAAGCTGGGGCGGATCATCACAGGGTAGCCACCGATCTGCTTGACGCAAGCGAGGGCTTCGTCGATGTTCGTTGCCATGCCGCTTTCGGGCATCGGGATTTCCAGCTGGTCCATCATCTTGCGGAACAGGTCGCGGTCTTCAGCGATATCGATGGAATCGATGCTGGTACCGAGAATCTTCACGCCTTCGTCGGAGAGAGCGCGGGCGATGTTCAGCGGAGTCTGGCCACCGAACTGCACGATAACGCCAGCGGGCTGTTCCTTCTTGTAAATCTGGAGAACGTCTTCGAGGGTAACCGGTTCGAAGTACAGCTTGTCGGAAGTATCGTAGTCGGTAGAAACGGTTTCCGGGTTGCAGTTCACCATGATGGTTTCGTAACCCATTTCGCGGAGAGCCATTGCAGCGTGGCAGCAGCAATAGTCGAATTCGATGCCCTGGCCGATTCTGTTGGGGCCACCGCCGAGGATCATGATCTTCTTCGGGTTGTTGGTGGCGGTAGATTCGTCCTTGCAGTTGTAGGTAGAATAGTAGTAGTACTGGTCCTTCACGCCGCTAACAGGCACTGCGCACCAGCCTTCAACCATGCCAAGTTCGATACGCTTTGCACGAACGTCCTTTTCGCGGATGCCGAGGATCTTTGCGATGTACTTATCGCCAAAGCCGTCCTTCTTGGCCTGGATCAGGAGTTCGTCAGAAGGCATGCGACCCGGAGTCTTGAGCATCTTTTCTTCAAGTTCAACCAGTTCGCGCATCTGCTGCACGAAGTAAGCCTTTTCGTAAGTTGCTGCGAAAACTTCTTCGTCGGTTGCACCCTTACGGATGGCTTCGTACATCTGGAAGTGACGTTCAGAGGAAGCAGTCTTCATCATGTCGAGAAGTTCTTCCTTGGTCTTCTTGTTAAAGTCCTTAGCAAAGCCAAGACCTGCACGGCCATTTTCCAGACCGCGGATTGCCTTCTGGAGGGTTTCCTTATAGGTCTTACCGATAGCCATGACTTCGCCCACAGCCTTCATCTGGGTGCCCAGGCAGTCATCAACGCCGCGGAACTTTTCGAATGCCCAGCGAGCGAACTTCAGCACAACGTAGTCACCGCTCGGAGTATACTTTTCGAGGGTGCCGTCGCGCCAGTAGTCCATCTGGTCCAGAGTCATGCCAGCAGCGAGCTTTGCAGAAACCAGAGCGATGGGGAAACCGGTTGCCTTGGAAGCAAGAGCAGAGGAGCGAGAGGTACGGGGGTTGATTTCGATGATCACCACGCGGCCAGTCTTCGGGTCGTGTGCGAACTGAACGTTGGTACCGCCGATCACGCCGATAGCTTCAACGATCTTGAAAGCGTCGGTCTTCAGCTTTTCTTCAAGCTTCTTGTCGATGGTGAGGAACGGAGCGGCGCAGAAGGAGTCACCAGTATGAACGCCCACCGGGTCGATGTTTTCGATGAAGCAGATAGCGATCATCTGATTCTTGGAGTCGCGAACCACTTCGACTTCCAGTTCTTCCCAACCGAGAATGGATTCTTCGATGAGGCACTGGTGAGTCATGGAAAGTTCAAGGCCGTTACCACAAATGGTACGGAGTTCTTCGACGTTGTAGCAGAAGCCGCCACCTGCACCACCCATGGTGTAAGCCGGACGAACTACAACAGGGTAGCCGATCTCAGCAACGATCTTTTCGGCTTCTTCAACAGAATGGCAAATGCCGGAGCGCGGGGTGTCGATGCCCAGCTGCTGCATGGTAGCCTTGAAGATTTCACGGTCTTCGCCGCGTTCGATAGCGTCCAGGTTCACGCCGATCACCTTAACGCCGTACTTGTCCAGGATGCCAGCCTTGTTCAGGGCGGAAGACAGGTTCAGGCCAGTCTGACCACCAAGGTTGGGGAGCAATGCCTGAGGACGTTCCTTGGCAATGATCTGCTCCAAGCGTTCGAGGTTCAGCGGTTCGATATAAGTAGCGTCAGCCATGACCGGGTCGGTCATGATGGTTGCCGGGTTAGAGTTCACCAGCACGATCTTGTAACCCTGTTCGCGCAGAGCCTTACAGGCCTGGGTGCCAGAGTAGTCGAATTCGCAAGCCTGGCCAATAACAATAGGACCAGAGCCGATGATGAGAACCTTATCGATACCTTCGATCTTCATTTTTTATCTCCGTGTGTTAACAACTAAAATTCGTGCGGTTTTCGCCGCATAAAAAGAGAGCTGAACCAAAAGGTCCAGCTCCAATAAAATCAACAATCTTGGAAACAGAAAGGGAATGAATAGAAACAGAAGAAACACCAACAGCGGCGGTTCGCTTCGCAGCGCACTTAGCAATGTCTTGGGTCTTCAGAATTTCCATCATCTCTAACTAAAATTCACAAGGTTTAAACTTGCGCAAATATAGTTAGAAATGTAAAACCATTCAACAGTTTTTAACAAAAAATGTAATGCCGTTAATCTTCCCCGGCAGTATCTTCCCTAAAGGAGTCATTCATTCCAGGATCATTACGATCCTTACAGATGGAAGAATCGCGATTATTAAGGCAATCATCATCTTCGCCATCAACCGCGCCCGTGCCACCACATGCAGTAAATCCGGCAACAAGAGCAAACAACAGGAACAATCCCAAGAACTTCTTCTTCATAGGTTTCTCCTTCTTTATAACTTATTGATACACAGCAAGTTATATATAACAAAATATTTCTTTTGTCAATGGGAGATACCCCCCAAAAAACTTTTGAAGACAAAAAAAACGCCCACCCGAAGGTGAGCGTCATAAAGCTTTTTAGGCTAAATAAGGATTACTTGCCTGGCACTGCTTCGCAGCGCCTCGCAATCGGTTCGGTCATGCCGACCATGCGAGCATGGTCGTCGCGACGCCCTCCTTACTTGCTCTTCTTAGCAGCCTTCTTAGCAGAAGCGGTAGCCTTGAGAGCTGCGCCAACCTTGAAGGAAACAGTCTTGGAAGCCTTGATCTTGATGGTAGCACCAGTCTGCGGATTGCGGCCAGTACGTGCAGCGCGTTCCTTAACCTGGAAAGTACCGAAGCCGATCAACTGAACGTTGCCGTCCTTCTTGATGCCAGCAGCGATGCCGTCGAGCACAGCGTCAACAGCGCGGCCTGCAGCGGCCTTGGATTCAATGCCAGCTTCCTTGTTAGCGAGGATAGCTTCGATCAATTCTTGCTTATTCATTTTATAACTCCTTGAGTTGGTTTAAGAATTTATGACTTTATTATACTTTTTTTTTGAATGATAAGTGCGAGTCTTTCAAAAAAAGATGCAAAAAAAACGACACAATCGTTGTAAAATCAAGCCTCGGGGCTAGGTTCGCCCTCGTCCTCCGCAATCTCGTCAGCTTTTTTCTGAATCTTTTCCAAGTAAACTAAGCAGATACAAGTGAACGGAATTGCAACAATCAAGCCAAGGAAACCAAGCAACTTGCCCCAGATAGAAAGGGAAAGCAAAATGCCTACCGGCGGCAGATCCATTGAGGATCCTACGATTTTTGGAACGAGGAAGAAGTCCTGAATAACCTGGACAAGACCATAGATTGCAAGGACAATCACAGCCACTTCCCAGAAAGGCATTGCAGTATCCAACGCATAGACCACCGCCAGCAGCAAGGCCAAAGGAATGGTCGTCAACTGCAAATAGGGAATCATGTTCAACGCACCTGAGAACAAACCGAAGGCAACTCCCATAGGCAGTCCAATGATTCCAAAGCCAATTGCGTACAGGACTCCCACCGTCAGTGCCACCAAGGACTGGGCACGGAAGTAGCTTCCCATGAAGCGATCAACTTCTTTTCCAAAATCAGCTGCATCAATCCTGAACTTTCTCGGAACCAAGCTCTTAGCTCCGCGGCGAAGTTTCGGCATATCCAACATAATGAACACGAGATACATGAAAATCAAGGCCGCACCAGACAACCAGGCAATCAAGTGCGATGTCTTAGACAACAAGCCCCAAGCACTTGGAAGAACGCGGTCAGCCACAGATTGTGCAGACTGCCAAAAGTCAAGGCTACGCATGGACTTCGCAATCTGATCCCACGAAATCATTCCCTTCACAGATTGCCACATGTCTTCAGGAACGAACACAGAAATTCGAGACACCCAGGTGGAATCACTGAACATCTTCGGGATAAGTTCACCCAGGTGTCGGACTTCGTTTACCACCATAGGAACAAACACATAACCGGCCCCAGTAACAATCAAAGCCAAAGCAAATATCACAAGGACAACAGCAATGATGCGATGTTTCAATTTTTCTTGAAGTTTGCAAACCACAGGGTCCAGGATGTAGGCCAACAAGAATGCAGCAAAGAACGGGAACAAGACTCCGCTCAAATAGTTCAGCACCCAAAGCATGGCTCCAATACCAAGAACCACAATAAGGTTACGCATAATTCTATCAATAGTCCATGCGCGTCTCATCAGCGTCTCCTTATCCAAATCAGCGAAGCAATCCACAGCAGAAGCATCAAGCCAAGAACTACGTACATTACCGTAACGAAGCTGTGGTTCTCGCCCCACAGTCTCACACCTCGCAACTTAATTTCATCAGGAATGCCAAGCATGGTTCCTTCGCCGCTGGACACTTCCAGCATCACACCACGCTGAAGGTATTTCATGCCATCGTCCTTATCAAGACCTCGGTCGGCAAACCAACGGTCAGGCACATTCAAATCCTGCAAGGACAATGCGACAACGCCCTTGCCCACTGCAGTTGATTTCTGCAGCGGTCGGTAGCTTGCATACAAGTTATCCTTACTGTATACCGGATCGTTGTTCAGCATGCGGGTAGTCACGTTACGCATGCGTCCTGTTTCAACAAGAACTTCTATGGAATCAAATCTTGAGAAGTCAAAGAAATCTGCAGACGGCCTTTTGTTTACCGACATCAAGTTGAAACCAATGCCAGCATAGGGATAAGCCATTCCAGAATGAATGTTCACATCCGCCGTAATCACGGAATCCGTCTGCTTCAAGTCGCAAACAGAAAAGCCACCCAGGTCGCGGTCCGTCAACGCATAGACTTCATAAACATTAGACGGAAAGATTGTCAGTTCATTGGAGTGAAAACTAAAGAATGCAGCAACCCACAAGGATGCCAAGATTGCAAGTATGGTTGTCGGAGCTGCAAATGATTTCACGTTTTACTTTCCGTCAGATTTCTTTTCGCAGGAATTCTTGCGACCAATGGCAACAACAGTCAAACCAAGAATAATGAACAACACCACACCGAAGGCAAAGTTGCTCACACCCTTAGCGGTTATCTCGTGAATAACCAAGGAATACTTTTGGCCGCGTTTCTGATTCCAACCCGGAGCAATTTCCAAACGGGCAATAGTTTCCTGATGGCGACGGTTCATGGAAGGGTCAACCTTGCCGTCAGTATACCAGAAATCGGGAGTGTAGAAATGCTCCATGGGAACAACAATACGCAGACGTCCATCCTCGAGAGGCACTTCCTTCAACAACAAGCGGAAGGAACGGAGGTTTTCCGGTTTTGTAACATCGGGATCAAAGGCCCAAATCTTGACAAGGACTTCCTTTGTTCCATGAGATTCCACATCAAAAACAACAGAGTCCACGAAAGTCCAGTTACGGTATTTCCCCTTTTCACCCTGACTCAGGTCAAAAACCAAGCCACACCATGCACCGCGCGCCGTATCAGCGCCAAGGGTACAGGAAAAATCCAGAACAGAATCTTTCGCAGAAAATTCAACTTCAGACAAACCACCATCGGCCTTGTCATCATAAGCAACAACAGTCATTCCGTCGGTCAACGGAAAGACGCTTTCAGTAAAGTAACGGTTGGGCAAGGCGAAATACACGCCAAGAACAACAGCAACTATTGCAGCGAGAACTGCATAAGTTTTAGCCATAAATTCTACTTGTCTTCGGGTTCGAGAATCGGTTTCAATCGCAGGTTATACTGCAGCAAATCCATCGGATCCTCATCCGGCATCTTTTCGCCAATAAACTTGTCTACAAGATTGAAAAGCCAGCGGATGAAGAAGAAATGGTGCTTTTCCTCTTTGCCAGGCACCTGGAACGGATGCTCCAGGGTACGCTTAAGCAACGCCACCGTCATGGACGGAGTAAAGTGGAACATCTTGCAGCAAGTCGTCACCTTACCATCGGTACCATAATCCGGAAGCTTACCCTCAACTAACGGTTCCCCATGGTCAATACAGCAAACATTATCGCAAACCGGGTCCTGCACATTCTTGGCAAGCAAAGCCTTCAGCCAAAGTTCACGGGACTTGTCCGAGAGGTCAGAACGGAAAGCCATAGTCTGATCGCAGGGGAAGAACGTGGAATAGCAGTGAGGACAAATGCGGAGGTCGAGATGGAGGATCTTGACTTCAGCAACTTCGGACTTACAATAAGGACATTGACTCATGAAAATGAATATAGCAAAAGGTTCCCACGCGGGGGTAGTTCTCACAGGTCCGGCGGCATCATTTTCAGTCCATTTTTTTATATTAGCAGACATGGCTAAAGTAGTACAAATCACCCCCGAAAATTTTGAAACCGAAATCGCCCAGGCCTCCGAGACCAAGGCCGTGGCCGTTCTTTTCTCTTCCGCCGAATACCCCGACTGCGCACCTTACGCCCAGCTGGTCGGCTCCTTCAGCACCAGCATGGACTTCACCCTGGGCGTCGTCAGTTGCGACGACCGAGCCAACATGCAGCTCATCCAGGCCTTCCGCGTCCGTTCCGTTCCCGAAGTTCATATCGTGGACAAGGGGCAGATTGCAGACGTTATCGCAGGAGTGCTCCCCGAAGCCGACCTCAAGAAGCGCCTGGAAAAGTTCTACACCTCCGACGAAACCCGCACCCAGAATACCCTGGAAGAAGCCATCGCCAACAAGCAGTTTGACGAAGCCCTCCCCCTCCTGAACGAAGCCTTGCAGAAGACTCCTGACGACAAGAAGCTCCTTCTCCTTTGGGCAAAGGCAAGCCTCGGCATGGGCGACACCGAGAAGGCCAAGGAAATTTTGAACAAATTCACAGAAGCCGACGACCAGTACAAGGAAGCCAAGTCCCTGCTGGAACTTCTGGATTTCCACGCCGAAGCCGCCAAGAAGGACGTCCAGGGCAAGGAAGCCATCGTCTATCAGCAGTGCTGCATCCTGGCCGCAGGCGAACAGTTCGAAGATGCCCTCCAGGCATTCCTCAACCTGTATGTGGAAGCTCCGGAATGGAACGACGGGGCAGCCAAGAAGGCCATGCTCACCCTGTTTGGAGTCCTAGGACCCAAGCACGAGCTCACTTGGAAGTACAGAGCCAAGCTGAATACGATTATGTTTATTTAGAGGTTCCAGGCTCGAGGTTCGAGGTGTAGCTTTTCATAATTTGTAACTTCGCGCGACTATATTTTCAAAAGGAGCGTTCCATCCGGAGCGTTCCTTTTTCTTTTTCCCGTTTTTTTTTCAAAATATCGCCCTTATCTTTTTAAAACAATCTTTAAAAACCTCATTTCACGCTTTTAAGGTCACTTATCTCTCGCCTCTCGTCTCTCGTCTCTCGTCTTTACTATATTCACTAGCGTATTTTATTGAATTAATACACCCGGGGTCTTACCCCATAGGATGACACATGAAAAAGATCAAATTCCAGGACACCTCCTTCCGTGATGGTTTCCAGTCTATTTTCGGTGCCCGCGTGTTCGCTAAGGACTTTATGCCGGCTGTTGAAGCAGCATGCCACGCAGGTATCACCCACTTTGAAGCAGGTGGCGGCGCCCGTTTCCAGGCCCTCTACCAAAACTGCGGCGAAGACGCATTCGACATGATGGACGAATTCCGTCGCGTTGTCGGCCCGAAGGCTCGCCTCCAGACCCTCGCCCGCGGTATTAACGTTGTGGCTCTGGCTCCCCAGCCCCGCGACATGATCAAGCTCCACGCTGACATGTTCAAGAAGCACGGCATGACCCGTATCCGTAACTTCGACGCCCTCAACGACGTGAACAACCTGATCTACTCCGGTAAGTGCATTACCGACGCCGGTCTGGAACACGAAGTCGTCGTTACCATGATGGAACTTCCTCCGGGATGCTCTGGTGCACACGACCCCGAATTCTACGAACGCATCCTCAAGAACATCCTGGATGCAGGCGTTCCCTTCGCTTCCGTTTGCTTCAAGGATGCTTCCGGTACCGCAAACCCCAACAAGGTTTACGAAACCTTCAAGCGCGCCCGTAAGCTCCTCGGCGACGACGTAGAACTCCGCATCCATAGCCATGATACCTGCGGTACTGGTGTAGCTCAGTACGTTGCAGCTATCAACGGTGGTGCAGATGGTGTTGACCTGGCTCGTAAGCCCCTCTCTGGTGGTACTTCTCAGCCGGACCTCTTCTCCATGTTCCACGCTCTCAAGGGCTCTGAATTCCAGCTGGCTCTTGGCGAAGACGGCATCGTCGACGATCACATCAAGGAACTCATGGACGCAAACAACGTCGCAGTTGAATGCCTCAAGGACTACAACTTCCCGCCCGAAGCTCGTCAGATCTCTCCGGACGTGATCTTCTCCCCCATGCCGGGTGGCGCACTTACCGCCAACACCCTCATGATGCGCGAAACCAAGACCTTCCACCTGTACGACAAGGTGATCAAGAACATGAGCGAATGCGTGGCTCGCGGTGGCTTTGCTTCTTCCGTGACCCCGGTTTCTCAGTTCTACTTCCAGCAGGCCTACATGAACACCATCAACGAAAACGCTGGTCGTGATCGTTGGTTCAAGATGACTGAAGGCTACGGCAAGATGCTCCTTGGCTACCAGGGTAAGACTCCTTGCGAACCGGATCCGGAACTGGTGAAGATCGCAGCAGACCAGTTCAAGATGGAACCGTTCTCTGTGGCTCATCCGGGCGTTCAGTGCGCAGAAGAAATCCTTGAACCGGGTATTCCGGCTGCAAAGAAGCAGCTTGAAGAAAACGGTCTTCCGGTTAACGATGAAAACATCTTCATCGTCGGCTGTCTCCAGACCAAGGCTGGCAACAAGGGTATCGAATTCCTCAAGGGTAACCGCCACATTGGCGTTCCCAAGAAGGACCCGAACGCAGCACCGGCTGTGGACACCAAGAACATGAAGGCTGGTCAGGCTTCCACTTACCGTATCGCCCTCGGCAACCAGAGCTGGGACGTCCAGGTAAGCACCCTCAAGTAAGGTGAAAGCCACAAAATTCCAGGAGCCACAAGGTTCCTATGGATGCAAGAAGCCCCGCGAATCAAATCGCGGGGTTTCTTGTTTTTTATTAAGCGTGCTAGCGAAAAAAAAACTCGCGACAAGCACGAGTTTTTCGGCAATCAATTTGCGCAACTAATCAGAAAGCGAAGGTTTTGCCAATGTACGCCGTGTAGTTCAGCAAGTCACCCCAAGCCGCACCGCCGTAAAATCCTGTCGGATGCCAATAAGTCAGCTTCCAAGAACGCGTCCACATGCCAGGTCCACCTTTAAGGAACGTGCTTAACTCCAAAGACAAGTTTCCATACTCAGATTGCTTACCAAAGCGAGCCCCCAACCAGGCGACCGTTGCTACGCCAAAGCCATAACGACCATCGGCATCACGAATAATGGGTGCATTGATCGTAATGGGACTAGTCTCTCCAGTTTCCTCATCTATCCCATAAACAACAACGGTGTCTGCGGCCAAATTCCCCCTCTTCTTGTCGTAGGAACCTCCGCCCTGAAACGCCTGTCCTCCAACGGCAAGGCCTGCAAAGAGGTAGGAGCCCATATTGAAATCAAAGCCTATCAATAAGCGTTCCTGCAAATTGGTGAAGTCATAGCGGTCTTTTCCGTCCGAGGTTTTAAGCCATTTTTTGTAGGCCCTATAATAAGTATCGGTCGAATCTAAGCAATCCTCGTCAGTACATGCAAAATTCAACTTACCATGAAAGCCAGACAACGCTGCGTTGAAGAACAAAAAAGAAGCCCCGCCACCCATTCTGTAGGTAAGGGATGCAGTACCACCTGCAGCACCAACATCAGAAACGTTCTCTGTCGCATCAGACAAGGAAACAAAGCCCGTCGCATCCAGAGTCATTTGAGAATCCTTATTGCTAGCATCAGCACGATGAGTAACAGGAGCTGTTTCAACCGCAGCACCCATAGAACGCATTCTCGGCGTACACCCAGTCAGGGATGCAGCCATCAACGCCAGCGTAATCAAAGGCACAATAGATTTAAACATACCATTTCCCCTTTTTATATAGCGTATAGAGAAGGTGTTCCTTTTTACAAAAGCGCACCTTCAACTAAACTATAAATAAATTGGGATTTGAGAAATGTTTTTTTCGCTTATTCAAAAAAACACCTGATTAATTATACACACTTCAGTACTCAATGTGCTCTGGAACACTAATCTTGATGCAGAAAATTTGTTTTGAGGAGTAATAGTCGTGTCAATAACGCTAGACAAGGGTATTTCCTTGCTCACAAACAAGCCATCAGCGGTTCCTCCCTTCAAAGAATACTGCCCCTTTTTGTAGGAGTCAAAGTATAGGGATGTTCCCTGACAAGTTCCTGGCCAATAAGAAACCTTCATTCTTGCATATTTCTCCAAATTTTTCTTTTCATTAAAATCCAAGTAAAATGCGGATCCTATGGCATTGAAATCAGCTCGCAAACCAGTCCCCAATTCATCCGCATACGGAGACAAAACAGTAGATTCCTGCCATGGTCGTGCAAGTACATTTGTATTGGGGTATATGAACTTATCAATCAAAGTCTCGGGTTGCTCTCGATCGTAAGCCTGTCTTTCGAATCGCGGATTTAGAATCGTCACATGGCCGCCGTCTGAATTCAAGACTAGACGGAACCATCTATAATGAGTGCTTACATCTTCGGCAAAATCAATTGGCCACTTCAAGGTATGCATATTCCCATCAACAGGAACATCGACTTCCTGCAGCTGCAATTGACCAGAACCAGACTTGCTCTTCAACAAAAGCAGTTCAGCCTTCATCCAAGACGACTTGGACGAATATGCCGAAATATCAACGACAAAATTTCCGTTGAACGAAACATTCGATCCATTATCAATCAACGCCACCTTATGCCACCCTGCAGGAACATCAAATGAAACCGCCTCGTTCATTTCCGTAGCACTGGTATTGTAATCATACCTTGCATATGCAAATTTGCGAGTCTTAACCAATCCCGCATTTCGAATCGCTTCCGGCATATTTGAAAGGTCCATGCAACTACCATAGGGATTAAACACACCTGTCAAGTTTTCATTGCGGAACGCAGACTTTTCAAAATCATAATCATATTTTGCAACTTCGCACATAAAGCGCCAAATATCGACCTGCATGCCAAGCAAGACATTAGTATCCACTTCACCTGAAGAATGAACAGGCAATTCAATATGACGTCCATTTGTGGGTTCATAAAAACGAGGGTGGGTTGGATCCACAGCAAACATCGCTGTTGCAGAACTTCTCGCTCCAGGATTTTCAAAAGACACATCTGTGTACTTTTCGGTGAACGCACAATTTCGTCTAATGGAAAAATCGTTATTGCAATACAAGTCCATGGCACTGACTGTTGGAATAAACGTACTGTTCTTTTGAAACAGCGTATCATCTTCCCAAGAGGTATTTATGCTAATCTTGGTAGAAGATCCAAATGGTAACGATTGTTTCATATTTTCAGGCATCGCATCTTTAAAACCGTTCCTCAGACTCTCATATATTTTTTGTGAGAACGGATAAGTACTTCCCTGAACAAAATCAAAAGCATTTTGGCTGGAAACTTTTTTTTTCGCATCCATATCATTAAACTTGTAAACCCTATTAAAAGCGATTTGTTTAGAATCAATTTGTTCAGCAGTACTCATTTCACTCTGAGCTCTTCCCAGAACGACACCTCCCTTTTTGGCAATCCTATCTAATTCATAGTATTTCGAAGGATGTACGTCGGAAATACCTTTCAACTGCCCCTGGGCAATTAAAATCGACGGATAATTTCGATGTTCCGCAGCCTTTCTATATTCGCTGAACAAGAAACGACTATCAGACAAATCATCTTCATACGTTGTATCACCCGATTCTTTCGTAATCTCATTGGTCAGCAGCAATTCACTGGCTCCAGGACCTTTAATCAAGTCAGCAAAAGCTTCAGCATCTGCAGAGCCTCCTTTTTTTGACCAGAAATCGATGGTGTGGAAAAGTCCCTTCGGCATCACAGCCCCTTGATGGGGCGAATCCAAGGAACCATAAATACGAATTGGCGCCTCAAGAAAATTACGCTCGATATCATACCTATAGGCTCCATAACGTCCTATGATACCGCCTTGACTTACACCCAAAACAATGATTCCGTCCTGCTGCATATTCGGAAATCCAAAATACCTGTTACCACATACAAAGTGCAGAAGATTTGCGAAATGGAAAGAATTTTCCACCAAGGATTTTCGAACTGTTTCCGAGAATTGAACAAGAATTGGCGTATATCCAAATTCAACAAGCATATCTGTAAGCCCAAACTGCATTGTCTCTTCATAAAAGGACTCCAATGTTCTCAGCGTATCCGTGCCTAAATATATCCCGTCAATAATAAAGATCGGCCGAACAATGTCAAAACCATATCTTTGATTCTTATTTTCCTTGGGGTTTACAACTCGAATTCGAATATCATTTGTAAAAGACGTTCTGCACTGGAATATGTCATAACGATCTCTTCTGGTATTGCCCCTAGGATTTTTGCTCACGCACAATCCTTTGTCTCCATCATCATGAAAAAACAAATCATAACTTCTTGCAAAGACAAAATCTGATAAAACAAATAAGCATAGAATCAAACAAATCTTTTTCATTACCTAACCTCAACTAAAATATCTTGCTCAACCATATAGCCGCCCTCGGCAAGCCTCAACTGAATTTTTTGCTCCCCTGCAGCGGGAAATTCATAGTCAAAATGCGACGCTGGAGCTACAGAATTCCATTTCCCGTCAAAAAAGATTTCTAAGGAAGGCAAATCATTCCTATTGGTGCTGACAAAATACGGATCATAGAACAGACGAATTTTTGAACCCCGTACAAATGCCGTAGGCAGCCCCGCCTGAAGCATTCTTGACTTAGACATTACAGTAGATTCACAAGAAGAATCTGCGCAGAGTCGGTAGGCGTAGTCAACATTTCCCACAAGAATCGGCATTGAACGATTGTTTTCTTCTGACGCAAATATTTCTGCCTCATAAGCTAAAGCTTTCGGATTTGCAATAACACTATCCCGCAAGCGATTTCGATCTAGATAGTACATATTACGAAACCAGCCCTTTCGAGAGCGCAAAGGTGTCAGAGATTCATCACCGACAAATGACTGAATCTGCATATGCTCAATTTCACTTAGAACAATTTGAGCGTCTGTTGAATCTGATATTTTATTGCGTTGTTCTGCGGTGTATGCGGCGCTTGTTTGAGGATACCCACTCTTAGAGAATTTCCCTTCGCGAGCTGCGATTCTTGGACTTATATTTGAATAAACATATTCTGAATCTAGCACCTCATTTTCCGTACGAATCGCAACATTTTTTCCACAAGAAAGTTCGATGTCATCAATAAAGACAATTGTATATTGAAATGCCGGAACATCAAAAATTCCCAAACCAATTTTATCAATTTTCGCAGACGCATCTCCAACAAGATTTGCCACAGGGATTTCAATCAGAGTCGTCGTATTTGCTTCAACAGTCTTGAACGAAACAGCACTTGTTCCAAAGTTTCCCTGAAGCCACAAGCCCACCTTACTCTTTTGCGAAGTTCGAACTTTCGCCTTCAGCAAACCTCCCGTCACCATTTGAGGCAAGGCATCAAAGGAAAGCAAGCCCGTCCAGTCACCAATTTTATCTTTCATTCCAGAGAAACGAATATAAGGCGGATTCATTCCATCCATATCGCCCCAATTCGTCAACCACTCAGGTTTTTCCGGAAAAGTATTCAACGTTCCTTCGAGCGTTCCAACCTCGCCATCTTTGTATAGCGAAATTTCTTGACAATCTTGTGCAAAGCTTGATAAAGACAATACGGTCCCTATCAAGGTTGCGCACCTTGACATCCAATTTTTCATTGGACCTCCAAAAACAGTTATGTGGATCTATCAAAAAATGGCCAACACTCGTTGCACCAATCGCATATAAAAAATGGACTTCAAATAAAAAAAGTACACCCGTTCTTGGCGGCTGTACTTAACAAACTATTTAAATTCCTTGATTAAAGTTAAACAAAGAATTTCACTTTGTAAAGGGACGATGATAAAATTATTTTAAGGTCAACTTTAGCTCGCAAATGTACACATCGTTTTCAACTTTTGCTTCGTACGAGAAATTATTCTTATAAAGTAAGTTCAACCGCTTTGCAAAAGTAGACAAACCTAGCCCACCCACATCATTATGCGATTTACGAGGAAAATTACTGTTTTCCATGCGAACATAAAGTTGGTCATCAATTTGGGCGATGTTTACATGGGCAAAGCTTTTACCAGCAGGATTGACGCAATGCTTCATGGTATTTTCCAATAACGGCATCAGCAAAAGCGGTTCAATTAGTCTAGTCGGATCTTGCAGGTTCTTGCTAAAGGAAAATTCAAAATTATCATCGTGGCGAAGTCTTTCAAGGTCCGCATACTTTTCAAGAATTTCAATTTCTTCCTTTAGCGTAATAAACTTGTCTTCCGTTTGGTACAAAGTAACACGTAACAGCTGAGAAAGCTTTGTCATTGATTTTTCAGCTAATTTCGGATCAATCGAAATCAGCGAAGAAATATTATTCAAGGTATTGAAAAGAAAGTGCGGACTCAACTGCTGTTTCATAAAGTTCAGTTCATATTCAAGATGGGCTCGGCCTCTTTCTCGAATCACAAAGGCCCGCATCGTTTGGCGCGTAAAAACAGAAATCAAGATACTGCAAAGACACACCATGAAAAGAATAAGCAGAAAACTTACAATGCTAGGCAAAGTAAAATGGTTTGGAGATGTTATATAGTCAGAGAAAAAATCATGTATACCCATGCCAGGTCTTCTTGTCAAGAAGAATCCCGCAAACTCTCTGCACACGAAACTCAAGAAAACAAGAATAGCGTTGCCCGCAAAAAACTTCACATACTTTTTTCCAAAAAAGAACTTTGGCACAAACAACTTTTGATTTATCCAAAAAATCAGGCATGTGGCAAGCAGCGGAACATAGTAACCCAAGACACTATGCATTTCAAAATTCTTCGCATAGTAATTACTGGGGTCCAAAAGAAGAACCAAAGGAAACAACAGGATAAAGGCCCAGACAAGCAGGGCAATAATGGGAATTGGCGCCGGGAAGGTATCCTTGATCTTATCATCGTTCATTATCTTGGCCAACTCCTTTTCCCCACGATCAAAAGTGGCTTCCTGAAGTTCGGCAAGACGATTTCGGTGATTTTCCAAAAAACTGACGATTTTTTCCTTTAAATGAACTTTCATGACAAAACCCCACGGTATTTCCACAATTTAGCCTTAAATTCGCTCAAAAAACGGATTTCATGACAAAAACGTGACAAAACTGGATAAAAATCCGACAAACGGTTACAAAACTCCGACAAAACTTTTATAAAACTTTTGCGAAGACTATACCAAACAGTGACACTTCTAATTTGCCTTTAAGGTATCTTTACTTACGTAAACGAGTTATGCTAGGAGGCAATTATGACTAAGAATTCTAACGTTCGCGCTGAAAGAGATGTGTATTTTCAGTACCTTAATGACATTTCTAAATACCCTCTTTTGACCAAGCAACAAGAAAAAGTTTTGCTCATTAAGGCCCAGGCAGGCAGCAGAGCAGCTATGGATCTTTTGGTAAAGTCCAACCTGCGTTTTGTGGTGAACATCGCCAATCTTTACAAGGGTCAGGGCCTCGATGTCAACGAACTGATTAACGAAGGCAACATGGGTCTCATTGATGCGGCCAAGCGCTTCGATCCTAATCAGAAGATCAAGTTCATTAGCTATGCCGTTTGGTGGGTTCGCCAGAACATCACCCGCGCCATTGCAGAACGAGGTCGCTTGGTACGCATTAGTGCAGAAAAGGAGCTGGTTCTCCGCCGCTTCGGTAAGCACGGCGGTAAGCTTCGTCAGGTTATCGGCGGCGGTCTCATGGTAGATCCCGCAAGCCTCGAAGGCCTTACCAAGTACAAAGCTCACGATATCGAAAAGATTTTGATGTTGGGTGGCCGTTCTTCTTCCCTTGACGCTCCCGTCGGCGAAGATGGCGACACTACCATTGGCGACACCATCGCTGCTGAAAACTCTGTTACCGACGCCCTCACCGAAGGCAAGGATCGCAGAAAAGTTTTCAACAACGTTATGAAGCAGAACCTTTCCGAACAGGAAATGCAAATCATCAAACTGTATTTCGGCTTCAAGATGGATGCAGACCTGAATCTCAAGGAAATTGCTCCCATGGTGGGTCTCTCCAAGGAACGCGTCCGTCAGCTCAAGGAAACTGCTCTGGAAAAGTTGAGAAACGACCAGATTCAGCGTGCCTTGTACGACGCAGCCTAATAGGCTACCCCCTATTCACTTTGTTTTTCTTCTCTCTCTCCCATAGTATCAAAAACCGGCCCTAATCGGCCGGTTTTTTCCGTTTTTCCCAAATCCTGAACAAAATCTTATTGTATCTTTAAGGTATGAATTTCTATAAGCCGAATTTTCGCAGTCTTTTTGTAGCTTCTCTTTCTGCCTTGTGCCTTGCAAACGCTTCTTTTGCCGCCAAGGACAACAAGCAGACCCCTCCGGGCGACTTCTACGACGAAGTTTCCCGCTTGAACAAGGTTCTTTCCGAAGTCAACCGTAAGTATGTGGAAGATGTAAACCCCACAGAACTTACCGATGCAGCCCTCAATGGCATCCGCGACATTCTGGACCCCCATACCACCGTGTTCAGCCCCAAGGACTACGAAAGCCTGAAGATTTCCATGGAAGGTAAGTTCGGCGGCGTGGGCATCACCATCAGCCTCCGAGATAACGTCCTCACCGTGATTTCCCCCCTTTCCGGCACCCCGGCCTTCCGCCTGGGCATTCGCGCTGGAGACAAGATTCGCAAAATTGACGGCAAGGACACCAAGGGTCTCTCTCTTGACGACGCTGTGAACAAGCTCCGCGGCAAGATCGGCACCGACGTTACCGTTTCTATTGAACGTGAAGGTGTACCCGACCTGATGGACTTTACCATCACCCGCGCAGAAATCATCGTCCATGCAGTGCCTTACTACGGCATGGTCACCAATGACATCGGCTATATCAAACTGGCTACCTTTAGCGACAAGACTACAAGCGACGTGGTGAACGCCATCAACGCCCTCCAGAAGCAGGGCATGAAGAAGATCATCCTCGACATGCGCTACAATCCGGGTGGTCTTTTGAACCAGGCTATCGATATTAGCGAACTCTTCTTGAAGAAGGGAAACACCATCGTCAGCACCAAGGGTCGCACCCAGCAGACCGAAAGCCGCGCCCGTAAGGACGGTGTGGTCAAGCAGGACATTCCCATGGTCGTTCTCGTAAACCAGGGTTCCGCAAGCGCAGCAGAAATCGTTTCCGGCGCACTCCAGGACTGGGACCGAGCCCTCATTATCGGCAAGACTTCCTTCGGTAAGGGTTCCGTACAGACAATCTTCCCGCTGGACAATCAGGGCAACGCCCTGAAGCTCACCACCGCCTTCTACTACCTCCCCTTCGGCCGTTGCATCAACAAGCCGGAAAACGGAATCAAGGGCCTGAAGCTTCAGGAAGAAGAATACGAAGCAGAAGCCAACGGTGACGAAGCAAAGATTGATTCCCTCAAGAAGGACACCGTCGCACGCGACACCTTCTACACCAACAACGGCCGCATGATGTTCGGCGGTGGCGGCATCACTCCTGACGTTGAAGTTGAACTTTCCCCCATGCCTTGGGTCGTCCAGGTCCAGGAACGCATGGCAATGTACTTCAAGTTCGCAGTCAAGGCCCGTCCGGGTCTTGAAAAGAGCGGCGTGAAGATCGACGCCAACTGGGAAGTCCCCGACTCCCTGTTCCAGCAGTTCCGCGATTACTGCATGAACGACACCAACTTTACCAAGGTCAAGAGCAACGCATTGGTGGGCGTGGATCAGCTTGAAAAGAGCATTATCCGCGAACAGAACTACATGGGCGACTCTTCCAAGACCGTTTCCGACTCCCTCCTGGCACAGCGTATTGCCGAAATGCGCGCCGCCCTGGAAAGCAACAGAAACGCTCAGTTTGACGAAAACAAGGAATACATCAAGGACGGCATCAAGCGCGAGCTCCTGACCTCCTTCATCAACGATTCCGTAAGTACTGCATTCTCCCTGAAGCGTGACGAACAGCTTAAGGAAGCCATCAAGTACCTCAGCGACATGAACCTTTACAAGAAGGCCATCAGCGCACCGGACAAGAAGGCTGCCAAGAAGCCTGAACAGGCTAAGCCCGTCAAGGACGCCAAGAAGAAGTAAGGATCCAACTTGATTAGAACGATGAACAAAATTGCGGAAAGTCTGGGTAAGTTTATCCGGAAGTTCCTGCATACCGTCATCAATTATCTGCTATTCGTATGGCAGATGTTCAAGAGCATTCCTGGTGCCTTCAGCAATTTCCATACAACCGTTGAACAGATGCAGCACGTGGGTGTCACTAGTATTCCCGTGGTGTTGGCTGCATCCCTTGCAACGGGTGCAATCATGTCCTGGCAGCTGGCTTACCAGTTCGCAGACATGATTCCCTTGATGTTTGTAGGCATGGCCGTTGGTAAGTCCGTGATGGTGGAACTCTGCCCCATCCTTACTGCCATGGTGCTTGCCGGACGTATCGGAGCCTCCATGTGCTCTGAACTTGGTACCATGGCTGTGACAGAGCAGCTTGATGCGTACAAAGTATTAGGTCTTAGTCCACATAAGTTCTTGCTCGCACCAAGACTTATCGCTACCGTCATCATGCTCCCGACCCTCACGGTTATCAGTATTTTCGTGGGTATCCTAGGTGGCTACGCTGTGGCCGCCCTCTATAAGGACGTGTCTTTCTCCGTATTCTTCTACGGTGTCCGCATGTTCTACGCAAACTGGGATTTGGCTGTGGGTCTGATCAAGGCATTTGTCTACGGTTACTTTATCGCTAGCTACGCTTGCTTCTTTGGTTTCAACACCACCAGTGGTGCAGAAGGCGTCGGTAAGAGTACAAAGTCCACCGTGGTGGCCGGTATGACCAGCATTTTGATTGGCGGTTTCGTTCTCTCCAAGCTGCTCCTTCTTTAATGGAAAATTTCGAGAATAAAAGACGCAAAAAGAACGTCTGTGGGGGCGACCTCACGGATATCAGCGTGCTTTTGAAAATGGTTCTGGACAAGAACAATATTTCAGAAGATTTGACCTTCAAAGCCATTTGCGAAGGCTTTGAAAACATCGTGGGAACCTTGCTTTTACCCCACGTAAAACCGGTCAAAATGGACAAGAATATTTTGGTGCTAAAAGCCGCCAATTCCGCATGGAAACAAGAGTTATTCCTGCAAAAAAAAGCTATTATTGACAAGTGTAATTTAGTGTTGGGCAAGCCAGCAGTAAGGGATGTCCGACTCATTTGAGTAAGGTTAAAAGATGGCAGAAAACGTAGAAGAAGAAAAGAAGAACGAAGACTATAGTGGTTCCAGCATTACCGTTTTGGAAGGTCTGGAAGCGGTCCGCGTTCGCCCTGCAATGTACATCGGTTCTACCGACATCCGCGGTTTGCACCACCTCGTATGGGAAGTGGTTGACAACTCCGTCGACGAAGCATTGGCTGGTTTCTGCAACCATATCGAAATTTCCATTTTGCCGGGCAACGGCATTCGCGTCACCGATAACGGCCGCGGCATTCCGACTGATATCCACCCCAAGGAAAAGGTGGGCACTCTTGAAGTCGTCATGACCAAGCTCCATGCCGGTGGTAAGTTCGACAGCAATTCCTACAAGGTTTCTGCAGGTCTCCATGGCGTGGGCGTCAGCTGCGTTAACGCACTTTCTACCAAGCTTGTCGCCACTGTACGCCGCAACGGCAAAATTGTGACCCAGACTTTCAGCAAGGGCATTCCTTGCGGTCCCCAGCAGGAAATCGGCACCTGTGCTGCAGATGATCACGGAACTACCATTGAGTTCTATCCGGACGATACCATCTTCAGCGAAACCGTCTACGTCTACGACACTCTCGCAACCCGTTTCCGCGAACTGGCTTTCTTGATGAGCGGCCTTCGTCTTTCCCTTACTGACGAACGCGAAGAAGCTGGCGAAGAAAAGCCTTCTGAAACCTTCTGCTTCCCGGGTGGCGTTTCCGAATTCGTCCGCTACGTGGACGAACATCGTACCCCGTTGTTCAACGAACCCATCCACTTGGTATTGCCCGATGGTCAGTATCCTCTTGAAGTGGCTATGTGGTACAACGACGGCTACCAGGAAAACTTCTTTAGCTTTGTGAACAACGTGAACACCTATGACGGTGGTACCCACGTTACAGGTTTCAAGACCGCTCTTACCCGCGTGATCAGCAAGTTCGCACAGGACATGCCCAAGGGCAAGAAGGACATCAACATTACAGCTGACGATATCCGTGAAGGTCTTACCGCTGTTATCGCCATCAAGGTTTCTCAGCCTCAGTTCGAAGGCCAGACCAAGCGTAAGCTGGGCAACTCCGAAATCGCAAGCTATGTGGCTTCTGCATTCGGTGCAAAGCTGGATGAATACTTCCAGGAAAATCCGGCTGCAGTGAAGGTCATTCTGGACAAGGTCTACTTCGCAGCTCAGGCTCGTGAAGCTGCCCACAAGGCTCGTACCCTCGCTCGCCGCAAGAACGTTCTGGAAAGCGGCGGCCTTCCGGGCAAGTTGGCCGACTGTAGTAGCCGCGACCCGAAGGAATGCGAAATGTTCATCGTGGAAGGTGACTCTGCAGGTGGTTCTGCAAAGCAGGGCCGTAAGCGTGAATTCCAGGCTATCCTTCCCCTCCGTGGTAAGATTCTTAACGTTGAAAAGGCAAGCCTCCACCGCGTGCTTGATACCGAAGAAATCCAGAACCTGGTGAACGCCATCGGTTGCGGTCTCGGTACCGAATGCAAACTTGAAAAGCTCCGCTACAACAAGATCGTCATCATGACCGATGCTGATGTGGACGGTTCTCATATTCAGACTTTGCTCTTGACTTTCTTCTTCCGCTACATGCGCCCGCTTATCGATGAAGGCCACGTGTACCTGGCAATGCCTCCTCTGTACAAGTTGAAGGTGGGCCTCAAGGAACGCTACCTGTTCGATGAAAAGGAAAAGGAAATCGCCATGGCCGAACTGGAAGACAAGAAGAACGTAACTATCACACGATTCAAAGGTCTTGGCGAAATGTCCCCGGAACAGCTGTTCGAAACCACCATGGATCCGGAAAAGCGATTCCTCAAGCAGTGCTATGTGGAAGACGCCGTTGTCGCAGACCAGATCTTCAGCATGCTCATGGGTGAAGATGTGGAACCTCGTCGTAAGTTCATCGAGACCAACGCTTACAAGGTCTTGAACGATCTGGATATCTAATTATGATTCCCAACAAGGACGACTTTCAATCTGTACTGAACCAGGCCCGCGACCTCGTTGAAGACCATCTCCAGCTGACCGAACAGGTCATTATGGACGTGGCCAAGAACGCTCCTGCAGGTATTGCAGAACGCTTGGAATCTCTGTTCCTGCGTAAAGGTAAGCGCATCCGTTCCACCCTGCTTTGCCTGATTGCAAAGAGCGGCGAAAAGCAGCCCGACGCGTCCCGCGTTGCCCATGCCTGCGCCGGCGTTGAATTGCTGCACTTGGCAAGTCTCGTACACGACGATATTATTGACGGAACAGATATCCGCCGCGGCCAGAAGACTGCCCATAAGGAATGGGGAACTCAGGTTGCCGTTCTTATCGGCGACTACGTTTTAAGCCAGGCCATGCGTTGCGTGATTAACGAAGAATCCCGCGACGTGCCGGTAGCCCTTTCTGACGCTGCAGACAAACTTATCGCTGGCGAAATCCTGGAGCTGGACCACTCCGGCGACATGAACTTGTCTTTTGAAAAGTATGACGAAATCATCGACGGCAAGACCGCCGCATTGATCGATGCCGCAGCACGCATCGGTGGTGTGCTGGCAGGTTTCGACAAGGAACAGGCCGACCGTTGCGCCCAGATGGGCAGCCACTTCGGCATTGCATTCCAGATTGTGGACGACCTGCTGGACTACGGCTTTGGTAGCAAGAACCTGGACAAGGCCAAGTTTACCGACCTGAGCAACGGCTTGATCACCCTTCCCCTCCTCTACTACTTTGACGCCTGCAACACCGAAGAACGAGCCGAAATGGAAGGCTTGATTGCTAAGGCTTCTGAAGCTGGCGTACCCGAAAAGATCATCGACCTGATGAACTCCAAGGATGCTTTCAAGAAGGCTAAGGCAAACGCCCAGGAACACTTGGAAAAGGCCCTGGAAATTGCCCAGAGCTTGCCTGCTGGCAAGTTTACCGACGAAATCGTGGCTATGTTCGCTTCTATGAGCGATCGTGGTAATTAATGCTGCAGCAGTGCCACTAATTAAAAAGTCTCGGTTTTCGCCGAGACTTTTTCTTTTTCGCATAAAGTATCAGATTACTTTCTCTTGCCCCAGATTGCCATGAAGACAAGCACGGAGAGGAAGCAGACCGCGATAATAATCCAGAAGGCCAGTTCGCTACCGCCGGAGGCGTCACCGTTCATGCCGAAGGGCAGACGCACATTCATGCCGAACAAGCTAGCGAAGAACGTCGGGAGGGAAATAGAAATGGTCACGATGGTCAAGTTCTTCATCAGCGTATTCACGTTGTTGCTGATGACGCTTGCACGGGCATCCATCATGGACGTCAAAATGTTTGCGTAGATTTCAGCTTGCTGGAGGCTCTGACGGTTTTCAATGACGATATCGTCCAGCAGTTCACGTTCGGCCTCGGACCAGTTCATGCTGCGGCCAATCTGCAGTTTCTTGAGCAGGGTGTCGTTACTGTTCAACGCACTGACGTAGTAGATCAAGCCCTTGTTCAAGCTAAACATGGAAAGCAGGTACTTGTTTTCCATAGCGGTGCGGAGCTTCTGTTCCAATTCATCGTTGATGCGATTGATGATCTTCAAGTGTTCGTTGAAGTGGAAGATTGCGTAGTTCAGCACGCGGAGCACGAAGGTGTTCAAGCTATCGATTTTGGAGAAACGCTTTTCATCAAGGATAGGAAACTCAGAGTCGGTCAGCAGCAGAACCCAGTCTTTAAAGATAAAGATACCGAAGGATTCCACACGGAACTGGAAGTTGTCGCTGGCAGAATAGTTCTTGGGCTTCTTAAACACGATGGTGGTAAAGTCGTCATCGTATTCAATTCGGGAAAGTTCGTCCGAGTCGAATGCGGACGCAATGGTATGCTCAGTTATTTCGTATTCCTTAACCAGGACGCTTCGTTGTTCCTGGCTAAGAGAACCCATCATGACGATATCGGCTACGTCTTCGTTCTGGGCACTAGCGAGGCGCCCTGATTCGATTTTATAGTACTTCTTGAGCATAGAGCCCCCTTGATCGAACGGGGACAAATATAGGAAATAGACGAGAGACGAAAGACGAGAGACGAGAGAAAAGTACCTTTTTCAAACAAAAAAAAGTCCCAGCTTTAGGCTGGAACTTTTTCAATAGAGAACCTGTGGTTTTCTACAATCTGTTATACACCGCCCTTGAAGCGCTTGGAGTACCAGAGCACGAAGGGAGAGCAGACGCAAACGGAAGAGTAGGTACCGATCAGCACACCGAAGACCATCACGAGACCGAAGTCACGGATAGAGGAACCGCCCATAATAGCGAGAACCAAGCAGACGAACAAGGTCGTAAGAGAGGTAATCACGGTACGGCTGAAGCACTGATTGATAGAGCTATTCAAGGTCTTGTCGAAACCGGAGGTTCCGTAGATTGCAGTGTTTTCACGAACGCGGTCGAACACCACGATGGTATCGTTAACGGAGTAACCGATCATGGTGAGGAGAGATGCGATCAATGCACCATCGAAGGAGAGACCGAAGATGGAGATGAAACCCAAGGTAATGATGGAGTCGTGGATAAGGCCAACGACAGCACCGATACCGAAACCAAGACCCAGCTTACCGAATCGGAACCAGACGTAGAGACCGATGGCGAGCCATGCCAAGATGATAGCGAGGATTGCATCGTTACGGAGTTCCTTACCGATGGTCGGACCAACGCTGTCCTTAGCAACAATTTCAACCTTCTGGTTTGCAGCTTCGAAGGCCTGAGCCATCTTAGCTTCGAACTGAGTATCGTCAGAAGACTTCATGCTGATCTGGTAGGAGTTAGCAGAAGTACCACCCAAGGAACGAACCTTAGCACCGCTAATGCCTGCAGCAGAGAGAGCCTTGTTCAAGTCAGTTTCGTGCTTGCCGTCGTCCTGGTACTGGACAGTGTAAACCTGACCACCAGTGAAGTCAATGCTGAAGTCGAAGCCCTTGATTGCGATGGAAGCAATGCTTGCCACGATGAGGACGAGGGACAGAACCTTGAACTTACCGCGGTTCGGAATGATAGCGAGATTTGCGTTGTTGAGAGCCTTGAAGCCGCCACCAATGGAAAGGGTGGTCGCATCACGCTTAGCAAGCTTGAAGTCGAACACGGCGCGGGTAACGGTAAGAGCGCAGAACAAGGAAGTGATAATACCGATCATCAAGGTAAGACCGAAACCCTTCACGGAGCCGGTACCAATCTTGTACAAAATAAGTGCGGTAAGAACGGTGGTCAAGTTAGAGTCGAAGATTGCGCTGAATGCACGTTCGTAACCCTTAGCCACAGCTGCGCGAGCAGTGAGGCCAGCCTTGATTTCTTCACGGATACGTTCGTAAATAATGACGTTAGCGTCGAGAGACATACCAAGCACGAGGATGAAGCCTGCAATACCCGGGAGAGTCAAAGTTGCGTTGAACACGGACATCACTGCTGCAGTGACCAAGGTATTGATGATCATACCGAGGCTAGCAATGAAACCACCGAGGCGATAGTAACCGACCATGAAGACCAAGCAGAGGACGAGACCGACAGCGCCGGAACCGAAGCCCTGAACAATGTTTTCTTCACCGAGGGTTGCACCGACGCTACGAGATTCGATGATCTGCATCGGAGCCTTGAGAGCACCAGCGCGGAGCACGACAGCAAGGCGGTTTGCTTCCTTCATGTCGTCGAGGCCGGTAATCTGAGCTTCACCGTTCGGGATACGTTCGTTAATACGCGGAGCAGAAATAACCTGGTTGTCAAGAACGATAGCCATCTGCTTGCCAACGTTTGCAGCGGTAACAGCAGAGAACTTCTTAGGGCCGATGCCGCCGAACTTCAGGCGAACAGCAACTTCACCAGCGCTCATACCATCGGAAACACGGTGCGGACGAGCGTCAACAACATCATCACCACCCATTTCAGCACGACGCTTCAGGAGGTAAAGGCGCTTAGCCTTGATCTTGGAATCACGCTGGACAGGTTCGAGACCGCTACCGAATGCGAAAGCAACATCACGGGGAATGAGCTTCTGGACGCCTTCGGTTTCGAGGAGCTTCTTGACCTTTTCAACATTTTCTTCAGCGATGAAGCCACCGTTGCCGAAGTTCATGTAGTAAGCGGAGAGAGCTACGCCAACTTCGCTTGCCGGTTCAGCCTTGACTTCTGCAGCGGAATCCTTGGCGGGTTCAGCCTGAGCAGTCTGGGTTGCGCCACCGAGAAGTTCTTCGTCGGAGAGAGCCTTTGCAGTGTCCTTGGCAGGAGCAGCGGCAGCAGCAGCGGTATCGGTTGCCACAGAGTCGGTAGCAGCGATATCGGTGGTCTGACGAGTCAGGTACTGGTCGATCAGCAAGACAATCTGCTGGAACTTATCAGATTCAGCAAGGATCTTGAATTCGAGCTTAGCGGTAGAACCGACGAGTTCCTTTGCAGTGGAGTCATCCACACCTGCCAGTTCAACCAAGATACGGTCGTCACCGCTGGGGGAAATCTGGGGTTCAGAAAGACCGAACTGGTCAACGCGGTTACGGATAATTTCCAAGGATTCTTCCTGGATATCCTTCACATCTTCGTTCTTGAGGTTAGACTTGTCGATCTGAAGGGTAAGGCTAGTACCACCAGCCAAGTCCAAGCCGAAGTTGATGGACTGAGATCCCTTCTTCGGATTTTCCTTGAGGAAGGTTTTCTTAGCTTCGCCGGTCTTGGAGTGGACTTCGATAGAAGGCCAAACCGTGTAAGCGGAGAGGACAATGACGAGAAGAATGATAATTTCTCGCAAACCGAATTTGTTCTTGTTCATTTGTAATCCCTTAATATTACGATCTCTTTGGCGACGGAACTCTCATTCCAGCCACCAAATCATAAGGCACTATTATCTAGTTGGGCGCAAAGATAGTAAAATCGGGGGTAGAAGCGTGGACGTCAAGCTTCAAAGTCCTGCCATTCAAGGTGCGAACAATGGAAAAACCGTCAGAACGCTGTTCCACGGCAAAAGAGCCCGTCCTGAGGGCCGGTTCTGCGTTTCTAAGGGCTATCAGCTCCCGAACCCAGTGGTAAATCGGGCTCTTCTGGAGGTCCTTAAGCTTTTCCCAGGGGATGGTACGGCGGTTGTCGGGGTCCTTACCGCCTTTTAGGGCCAGTTCGTCGCCATAATAGACGCAGGGAGCGCCTGGCAGGAAGAACATTAGGGCGTAGGCAAGGCGCACGCGGGCCTCGTCGGAGCAGGGCTGATTCTGCAGGCGGCTCGTATCGTGACTGCCCAGCAGATTCATGGGGACGTCGCCACAAGGCAACTGCCCGAGGGAGCTATAGCGGAACTGCGGGAAGGCGCCCTTGAGGCGGTTGCAGAACTCTTCCGTAGAAATCGGGTTCTCGTCGAAGAGGTAGGCCATCACCGCCTTACGGAACACATAGTTCATGACGCCATCGAACTGGTCGCCCTGAAGCCAACGGCTGGGCTCATCCCAAATCTCGCCAACGATGTACGCCTCCGGATTGATAGCCTTGACGCGTCGGCGGAATTCCTGCCAGAAACTGTCATCATCAATTTCATTGGGAACATCAAGGCGCCAGCCGTCAATACCGCGTTTCATCCAGAACTCGCCCACACTCATCAAGTATTCGCGAACATCCGGATTGTTTGTATTGAACTTGGGAAGCGCAGGCATTCCCCACCAGCATTCATAATTGGGCTTGCGATCGTAGGCATGAAGAGGCCAGCCCTTCACATGGAACCAGTCCACGTAAGGAGAATTCTTGCCCAGCTCCATCAAGCTATTGAACTGAAAGAAACCGCGGGAGCAATGATTGAACACTCCGTCAAGAATCACGCGGAGTCCCAGCTTATGGGCCTTCTTGACCAAACGATCAAAATCAGCAAGGGTTCCAAGAACCGGATCGATTTCGAAGTAGTCCACCGTATGGTAGCGGTGGTTGGAATTGCTCTTAAAAATCGGGCAAAGGTAAATAGCGTTTACCCCAAGGCCAGCGATGTACTTTAGCTTGTCTTCAATACCCGCCAGGTTACCGCCGAACATATTTTCGCGAGTGGGCTTGGAATCCCAATCCACAAACTTTCCCACGGCATTGTACCGAGGAGAACGGCAAAAGCGATCTGGAAAGATCTGGTAGAAAACCGCGTCCCTAACCCATTCTGGAGCAAATAATTTATTCATAATTCCTTCTCGGATTTAGGGAACGGGGAGTTCGAGGGGTTTCCCCTCGCATCCTATTAGATCTTCCACATGGGACGGCGCTTGCGCACATCCACCAGCTTGCGGATTTCAGAGCTGAGAGAAGAGTAATCCAGCAAGTCATCCACAGAACAAGGCAGACGGTAGCACCAGTTGGAGGCGCCAACAGTACCCGGCACGTTCACACGTTCTTCATCAGCCGGCACCTTGGAAAGATTTGCAGACAGGGCAAAGTAATCCTGGGCAGGCAAGATACAGAACATACTGTTAGAAGAGAACACGTGAGTCAACACGGTACGTGCCACAGAAGGAGTCATCTCCTGAGGAGCTGTTCCCGGCAAGTGGGCGTGAGACCAGTAAAGATCCTTGTCAAAATCCTTTTCCTGCCAGAGGCCGCGAAGAGTAGAAGTATCGTGGCAGCTGGTGGTGCAGACGGAAAGTCTCGGGTATTCGTCCATGTCGTAGTACGGAGAGTACGGAACATTCCAGTTACGTGCCCAGCGTTCAATACGCAGAGACAAAATGTTGAGTTTGTTCAAAACGGTGGGAACGCAGCTGGGCACAGCGCCCAAGTCTTCGGCGCAAACCAGCATATCGGTTTCGTTGGCGAGAACAGACAGGAGCTTGGTAGCGTTTGCTTCCCACAAGCCATTCTGACAATCTTCGTTATGCTTGAGGATTTCCTGAAGTTTCTTTTGTTCGTATTCCGGCAAGGTGAACAGCACCGGCTGATTGTACCAGTACCAGAACGGATAGAAAGTATTTTCGTCGCCAGACGGGATGAATACTCGGTTCCAGTAAACCTTCAGCATTCCATCCTTCACTTCCTGAGGTTCGTCCAGGGAAGTGATTGCCTTTTCGCAATCGTATTCCGGCTTAATGACAAAGCGGTCGAATTCGTTGGGCAGGTTCTGGAAGTACAGAGCCATGACGCGTTCGGTTTCTGTACCAAGGAAGGAGCGGAGCTGATCCACAGAGTAGTTGGGACGACGGAGGTATTCCAAAGTCTCGGGAATGAAACCAGCGTTCATCAATTCGGTCTTGGTCAGCGGCACGCAAGGATTGAATCGGCCCATGATACCGGTGACTTCCTTCTGCGGGATAGACCAAATGCGGAAGAAGCCCAGCACGTGGTCGATACGGTATGCGTGGTAGAACTTGCTTGCCTGAGCCAGACGGCGGCGCCACCAGTTGAAGTTGTCCTGTTCGAGGACATCCCAGCGGTAAGTGGGGAAACCCCAGTTCTGGCCGCTGTAGCTGAACATGTCAGGAGGAGCACCAGCACGGTCATCCAGGGAGAAGAACTTGCGTTCAGACCAGACGTCTGCGCTGTCTTCGTTAATAAGAATAGGAATGTCACCCTTGAGGCGAAGACCCAACTTGGAAACTTCTGTTACGGCGGCGTTGAACTGCACTTCGGCGTTGTACTGCATCCATGCCTGGAACAGGCAGTCCTTGGCGTACTTCTTCCAAAGCTTTTCCAAATCCTTTTCGGTGGGGTCGCGGAATTCAGACCAATCCTTCCAGCTGGATTCGTTGTTCATGGCCTTGAGGGTGCAGTACACACAGTAGGGCTTTGCCCAGCTGTTTTCATCGATCCAACGGGAAAGAGCCTTGTCCTTCTTGAGGGAGTCGTAGCTGTTATCAAAAATCTTGCGGAGAATAGAACGCTTCCAGGTGGAAATCTTGTAGTAGTCGATCTTTCCCAGCTTTTCAAATTCTGCCTTGCCAGCCTTGATGTCGGAAGCGAATTCAGAAGAACCTTCCACAGACTGGATGTTGATGAACACCGGGTTCAAGGCGAAGGCACTGCGAGCACTGTAGGGACTGGATTCAGCACCAGTATCATTAACCGGCAACAGCTGGATAATGTTGAAGTCGCAGAACTGAGCCCAGCGAGCAAAGGGAATCAAGTCCAGATATTCACCGATACCGATGCTCTGCTTGCTGTAAAGGCTGAAAAGGGGAACGGCTACGCCGCTCTGAAAGAATGATAATTCACCGTAACGCATGTCGCGAAAGATAGCATAAGACAGATTTTAATTCAAGAAACCCCTATCACAACAGGCTTTTTTAGCACGTTTTTCGCCTATTTTTTTAGATTTGTGAATATGAGTTACGAATGCAAACATCTTAGGAATACTTTTTGCGACAAGCGAAAGAAAGAATGCGACCCAGGTTCCCCGGGATGCGTTCTGCGCGGCCGCTTCGTATTCCCCTTCAGCGAATCCGCACAAGGTAAAGGCAGCGCCCAGCCCGCCGACAAAAAGCAGCGGATCTTTCTAGAAAACGAATACAAGAAGTAAGGTTCGAGGTTCCAGGCTCGAGGTTTCAGGTTTCAGGTTCCAGGCTCCAGGCTCGAGGTTCCAGGCACCAGGTTCCAGATCTAGTGCCAGTAGGTCAGAAAAAAAGCCCGTCGCGAATTGCGAGCGGGCTTTAAATTTTACAGAACTTATTTAATCAAGTATTGCCAAGCAGAACAAGGAACCGAGCGCCCGTAGCGTATAAGAATACGTGAGGGCGCGAGTGACGAGGTTATGCGCAGGCAAGACGCCGATTAACGCAGATTAAATCATGCGCAAGATTTCTTGTGCAGTCTGTTCCGAGAACGTATTGTCCAGAACAAAACGGCGGACTTCCTGCGGATTGATTCGGGCGTATTCGGAAAGAGCGCGGCCAATGCCATTACGAATGTAATAGTCATCGTCCTTGGCGCAGGTCAGGCAGAACTGACGGAGCAAGGGCCAGTCGGTACGATCCTTGTACTGAATCTGGAAAATGATGGCGCTGCGACGAACCCAGACATTGGGGTCGCGAATCCAGGAAGCGATCTTGGTACGGAGTGCCGGAAGACGCAAAGCCAAGTCACCAAGGATACAGGAAGCCAAGGTGTCCACAGTGTCGCGCCATGCACGAGTCTTGATCAACTTCTTGAGGAATGCCAAATGCTGACCGCCCAAAAGAGCGCGGTGGCGGAAGAGATAATCGCAGGCGGCGTACTGAATTTCACGGTACGGCTGAGCCCACATATCTTCCACTCTGGCAACCAATTCGTCGCCATCTTTCGGAGGGTTCTTGTCAAACAAAGGATAAGTAACTTCACGGCGGGGGACCAGTCTGATTCCGAGGAAGTCAAACTGTTCACGAGCCTTCTTAGACATTTCGTGCGCTTCCTCCTCATTGGAGATAGCACGGAGAGCAAGCAATATATCTTGTGTAAAACGAAGCATTGTAGGCCAAAAATAGTCCTAAAAAAAAGAAATTTCTAGACCTTGACAAGCACTTTTTTCAATTTTTTTCAAAATATTTTCACTTTTTTTCGTCAAAAAAATGAAAAATCCCTCTTGACAAGCCCCAAAAAGCCGCGTCCCCGCACCCAGATACAAAAAAAAGACCTGAGATGAACTCAGGTCTTCTTTTACTTTTTAGAGGCAACGATCAGACTCGAACTGATGAATAAGAGTTTTGCAGACTCGCCCCTTACCAACTTGGGTACGTCGCCAAAAGTGAGTCCCAATATAGGTAAAACTTTTCACCTTTTCAAGGGATAGCCCGCAAATTTCATAATTTTATACACGAATTATGAAGATTTGCTCCTGGAAAATCAAAATCGGCGCCACTTTGGCCGCACTCTGGATGCGTAGTTTGCGCATCCGGGTCCACACCCCCGCCGATTTTCGCCCGGGAGTTCTAGGTTTATGGCACCAGGACCTGCTGGCCAGCACCGCAGCCTTCAAGGACAAGGGCGTACACATTCTTGTTTCTGAATCAGGGGACGGGGAATTTTTCGCCCAGGCCGCCCAAAAACTGGGCTACACCGTGACCCGCGGCTCCGACACCCACGGCGCCACCAACGTCCGCCACGTCCTGAAATCCTTGAAAAACGGCACTTTTGTAGGCATGGCCCTCGACGGTCCCCACGGCCCCGACCACCAAGTGAAGCCCGGTTCCGTCTGGCTATCCAAGTCTAGCGGCACTCCCCTATGGCTTTTCGAGTTCAAGTACGGCGCCCATATTAAACTAAAGGGGTGGGATAAGTTCATAATTCCCCTGCCACTGTCAACTATTGACCTAGAAATTAAGTATCTTTGATTTTGCAAAAAATTCAGCCAAAGTAAAGCGTAATAAGATTAAAAAGGATAAAGACAATGATTATGATGCCGCCGAAATTCGTGGCTTTCGACTTGGAAACCACAGGCCTTAACAACCAGAAAGATGAAATCATTGAAATTGGTGCTGTAAAATTTTCCGTCACTACCGAAAAGGGCGTTGTGGTTCCCAAGCTGGAAAAGGAATTCCAGACCTTCGTCAAGCCCAACATGATGATCCCGGCAGAAGCCTCCAGCGTGAACCACATCTACGACAAGGACGTGGAAAACGCCCCCTCCGCAGGCGACGCCATCAAGGCATTCACTGCATTCTGCGGACAGTCCTCCATCCTGATTGCTCATAACGCAAACTTCGACGCCAGCTTCCTCCGCGCCGCCTACCAGAAGAACCCCCAGATCATTCCGGGCAACCCCATTGTCGACAGCTTGGCCATCGCAAAGTCCATTCTTCCCGAAGCTAGCTCCCACAAGCTGGGCATTTTGGCTAAGATGTTTGAACGTCGTGGCGAAATCGGCATGAAGATCGAAACTGAAAAGGCTCACCGCGCCGTTTACGACTGCGAAATGCTTATGGAAGTGTTCGTTGCCCTCCTCCGCCGCCGCTTCAAGGAAAAGGACTGGGAAATGGCAACCATCATGAAGAACCTTGAAAAGTACAAGGGCACTGCCCAGTTCTTAAACAAGTAGCTTTTTAAATAACTTTTCCACAATTAAGGGTCTCGCAAGAATTTGCGGGGCCCTAATAATTATAAGGGCTCGGGACGCGTTTTGCATCTCGGGCCCAAATTTATCAACAATTTACAAACATTTGTAAATAGAAAAGACCACCTAGCGGAAGGTTATTCCGTTAGGCGGACTTAAAGTCTAAACTCTACAAGAAAGAATTAGATTCCGAGTTCCTTAGCAACAGCCTGGATACCGCGCTTATTGATGGTGCGGAGACCAGCGTTGGAGATGCGAAGGGTAACCCAACGATCTTCTTCAGGAATGTAGAAGCGCTTCTTCTGAAGGTTCGGCAGCTGCTTCATCAACTTCTTGCGGTTAGAGTGGGAAACCATGTTGCCCACGAGACCGGCTTTGCCGGTAACTTCACAAATGCGGCTCATAATAAAACTCCGTTGTTTATAACGAGAACCAATTTTAGAAAAACTTTATGGTTCCGTCAAGGTTAAATTGTTAATCTTGTAGCGCCTTTGGCACGCTAAACTTGGTAGATTCCACTAATTTTACGAAATTCTCGATTTCTACCCCCTCAAATTTCGCTTTTATCCAGTCTACAACCTCCTGAACCAGCACTTCAGGAGCACTTGCACCGCTGGAAATACCCACCACTTCGTGACCTTCGAACCATTCCGGCTGGAGATCGTTGACCGTATCGATCAAGTGGCTGGGGATACCCTGTTCAAGGCCCAATTCCATCAGACGGCTGGAATTGGAGGAATTCTTGGCACCCACCACCAGAAGCATGTCCACCTTGGAGCAGAGGTCCAGCACGGCGGACTGGCGGTTTCCGGTAGCATAGCAAAGGTCGCCGGCATCGGGACCGATGATATTGGGGAAGCGCTCCTTCAAAGCCCTGATAATTTCACGAGTTTCTGCAACGGACAAGGTGGTCTGGGTAATGTAGGCCAGCTCCTTGTCTGCGGGAACCTGAACCGTGGCAACGTCAGCTTCGTAGCGGACCAGGGAGATGGCGCCTTCCGGCAGCTGTCCCAGGGTACCTTCCACTTCGGCGTGGCCAGCATGGCCAATCATGATGATATGGCGGCCGGCGTTGTAATGACGGGTTGCACTGTAATGGACCTTGAGCACCAGAGGACAAGTGGCGTCCAGCACCTGAAGTCCGCGTTCCTCGGCTTCCTTGTAAATGCGTTCTGCCACACCATGGGCAGAGAAAATCACCACGGAACCAGAGGGAACTTCGCACAAATGATCCACGAAGATAACGCCCTTGTTCTTCAGGGTTTCCACCACGAACTTGTTGTGGACAATTTCGTGACGCACGTAAATCGGGGTTCCAAACTTTTCGATAGCCTTTTCAACGACGTGGATTGCACGGTCTACGCCAGCGCAAAAACCGCGGGGGGTCGCAAGAATCACTTTTTTCATTTTAGCAAATCCTCCAGGAAAAGCAGCAACTGCCGGTAGGAATCAGAAACTTTCAACTTTTGCACAGACAAACATGCCTGGGCTTGGTTTTCGTCCACCAAATCTAGATTTTCAAAATCACTTGCGGAAGCGAGCTGGGCAAGAACACCCTCGCGAACAAGATCTTCCACCATATCTTCGTGGCCAAAGGAATAGGGACCGACGCAAGTGGGCACTTCAGCCTGGATAGGTTCCCAGAAATTATGGACACCGGGCTTGGGGCAGAAGGATCCGCCCACGACAGCCTGCTTGGAACGGGCAAGAATTTCAGAGGTCAGGCCGAACTGGTTTATAAGGGTTACGGCACCCGGGCGGGCCTGAGGCCAGTCCACGGTTTTCACATTGTTCTGCTGAAGTTCGTGACGGAAAATTTCCACTTCCTCCAGACGGCGGGGCATCAGCACCACGGACTTGTTGCGAAGTTTGCAGTTACGGACGATTTCCCACAAGGATTCCCACTCCGCAAAATGGACGGAAAGCATGGCTACGTCGACATCCTTTGCAGAAGCGCACGCATGAGAAGCCGCGCCACCCAAAACCCAGGGCAAGATTTTCCAATCGCCACCGATGCCGGGATTGAACTTAGGGCGACCCGCAGCGGCGACAATTCTTTCCTGATCCGCCAGAGTCTGCATGCAGGCAAAACCCAGAGCAGAGAAATCCGTTCCCGGGAAAGCCCTGCGGAAACGGCCTGACACCAAAGCCACGGAAGGCTTAAGGGAAGTGCGGGACATGGTGGAAAGGTAACCCGGCCACAATTCGTTTTCAGCCAGGATCAAAGCAACGGGCTGAACATTTCGAACAAACTTTGACATGGACATGGGCGAATCCGCAGGAGCCATAGCCACATCAACCACACCGGCACCACGGTCTTCCAAATAAGGAACCACTTCAATTTTCTGGGTGGTGATCAAAAGCTTGGGACAATGGGGAATATCGCGACGGAGAAGTTTTGCAAGGTCCAGCAGCATCTTGCATTCACCAAGGCTTGCCCCGTGAAGCCAAATGTACGGGCCCTTAGGCCAAGGTCCATCCAGACGTTCGTTCAGATGATATTTATGATCCAAGGGGGAAACGGTCGCCACAGTTTTCGCCACGGCGCCCAGGGCAAAACGACCCACATCCAAAATCGTACGAATACCAATCATAGGAACTTACGCAAAAGAATTAATGCAAAGAAGGCGCAAAGCCAAATCCAGGTGGACTTATCGGACTTGAAAGATTCTACGAAAGATCGGGCGGGGCCACGGTGGCATTCATGCTTCGGAGCAATCCAGGGAACGAAGGCCGGGGTCACGGATTTCCAGGCACGCCATTCGTCCTGAAAACGATTTTCAAGGAAGGAATCTTCCATGCGGGAAAGGACAAACTCATACACCACGAGGACCGCAGAAATTAGCGCGGTTTCCCAGGCAAAGCCCAAGTGGATAAGGGCAAAGGAAATTCCCACGCCGGTGTTGGACAAGTAAAGGGGGTGGCGGATTTTGGAATAGACGCCCCAGGTCACGAGACGGTCCGCGGCGTGTTCAGAACCGCGAGTATGTTCACCGATGGAACGACGGGCCTGAATTCGAAGCAGCACCGAAAGGAGGAAAAGAGTTTCAGCCAAGACAAAGGGAGCCCACAGCATAAAGTAATAGAAGGAGCCTGTGGACTGATCCAGCGTTTGCTTGGAAGGAAAACCCACACCAGGCATGGCCAGCAAAAGAATTGCCAAGAGGCCAAGAATGTAGCCTCGGAATTTATAGAGGTTATTCACGGGAGCCTCCATTACTGCCGACGCATCCGCCGGCGTAAGCAGACGCGCCACCAAAGCGGACCACGTTGAAACGAGATTCCAGTTCAGGAGTAAGTACGTCGTGGCTTACAATGACAGTCCATTTGTCCAGAGCCGCGGCGCACTCCAGGAATTCAGAGAGCAGAGGTTCGCGGGCGGCAAGAGCGACGGATGCGAAAGGTTCATCCAGAAGGATGGTTTTGCTGGAGGACGCGAGTGCCCAAAGGAGCGCGACCTTGGCGCGTTCACCACCGGAGAGGGCAGGCTTTTCGAGAAGAGGCTGCAGGTTCGCAAAATTCAAGAAGCGGGAAACGGCTGAACTTTTCGCAAAAGAATCCGCCGCGTCACATTTCGATTCCAGCAATTGCAGCAAAAGTTTACGAGGAGGAAGTTCCAAATCCTGGGCAACAAAGAAAACATCCCCAAGAGCGTTCGGAACAGCGCCATCATTTACTGAAGTTTCACCGACGCCCCATTGCTCAAGGCCAGCAAGCAACCGCAAGAAGGTAGACTTCCCTGCCCCATTTTCACCACGCACCAGCACAGGTTTTTCGTGAGACCAGGAGGCACTGAAATTTTCAAAGACCGGAGCTTCGCTTCCGTCATATTTGAAGGACTGATTCTGAATGGAGACACCCTTGTCAGCGTCGTTGTTCGCACCGCGTGCAACCTGAGATGAACCGCGCGCGACATCCCCTTTCTTGGGCATTTCCTCAAAGGATTTCAAAACGTCCAGTGCACTCAACACAGAACGGAACTGGGGCATCACGCGGGCACATTCCTTCACAGGTTTGTAACTCAGCAAAACCGCAGAGCAGAACAGCACCAAGTCCGCTCCAGCCATCAAACCTTTGCTAATCAGAATTGCGCAGAAACTCAGCACAAAAACCATGGCCAAAACAGAAACCGCTTCCGTCACCAGGGACAATCCGTTTTTTTGCACAGAGGTTCGCAGGCCATCATCGCGGAGTTTGCGCACCGACATCAGCAAATCATCGGAAACAGCCTTGCGTTCAGAAGCGGAACTCCACTGACGGAAAAGGCGGCGGGCCAAATTCAAGTCGCCGCGGAAATCGGAACGTTCGCGAAGCAGGGATTCTTCGGCAGGGCCCAACTTGTGAAGCTTGCGCTGCAGCAAACTGACGAAGGGCACCACGAACACAAAAAGGAACAAAGTCAACTGCCAAGATATATATAACAGGACCGGCAGGAAAACCACCAACTGCAAAACCGCCTGCACCGCCTGGAAAAGCACCGCGCCATTATTCTGCAGAACCACCGTGGATTCGTAAGCGGCCTCCACCTGGCGTTCCCCTTCCGCCGTATGGAACACCCGGGGGGCTAAGTTCCGGAGGCCATGAAGGAACCAGGCATTCACCCGGCCGCTGGTATTGTACAGCCAGCCCTCGGAAGTTTTCGTCTTTAAATAAAGGGAAACCAGGCGGATCACCGTCAGCAAGACCATCAAGCCAATCCAAATCGGAAGGCTTAACGCGGGGTGAGCGACAGGGGCCCCCGCCGCATTTTCACCTGCGGCACCTCCGCCGGAAACGATATCCATGAAGGCGCGAATCCCCCAGAGAACGGCCGCGTCAGCCCCGCTGGCCAGCAAGGCCAGGGGGAAAAAGCGCAAAATTCCGCCTAAAAAGGATTTTTTTAACCATTTTCGCAGGGACATCAAGGCAAATGTAATTTTTTTTGATTAAGCACCCTTTACAAAATTACAAAGCATACCTATATTTGGCCTACCTTACGCCTCCATCGTCTAGTGGCCCAGGACTCGGGATTTTCATTCCCGCAACAGCG
>JAKSIB010000031.1 GCA_024399065.1 Fibrobacter sp.
CTTCCTTATGCTCGGTATACTTGTAATCAAACATACTACTGTCCTTGGACTTGGATAGCATATCGTTGATTACCCATTTCGCTTCCTTGAAGCACTGGGATAGTTTCTGGAACACTTCCTTTGGATTGTGTCTTACGGATACCTTGAGTTCAAATACACGGCAGACCTGTGTCTTCCGTTTAGCCTTTGTTGCGGACATACTTGCCCGTATTTTGGCCTTTGTATCTTCACTCCGTACTTGTTCCATAAGACTTAATTTCTTGACTTCAATTATTGTTTATAAGGTTCCTACTCAAAATATAATTATTTCTACATCATACAGATTGTAATATTTTCTTTACATACCTTGCCGACCTATATGCCACCCTGAAGGGATGGCATCTTGCGGCCGGTTATTCTTTGTCAAACTGATGTTCATCCATTAAGGGATAACTGGTTCGCTTGTACTTGTCTTTGAAAAATTCGTATAGACTCATTTTCCACCTTCACATTTCAGCCTTCGCCTTGCGATATAATTCAAGGTACTTTTCACGCCAATAAAGGTATTTACCACCACGTTTATCGCACTTGACTTTGTCATCCCAAGACAATGCGCATTTACCATCACGAAAAGCAGTATTCTGCTTTTCCCAAAACAATTTATGGAGCGAATGCAGAGCTAGGCATTTCAGCTTTGCATTCTCCTTATTTAGATTATAGATGACATTTGCATCACAAGTTATTGTTTCGCTCAAGCACTTTCGTTCATCTTCAAAGGCCGCTATTTTCTGCTTCAGCCGTTCAATTTCGGCTTCAAGAGCCTTGATGTGAGCAGACAACTTCCCGCTTGTTTCGCCAAAGCCACCATCAAGGCAGTCATAGACTTGCTCCAGCTCTTCTTTAGTCATTATCATCTATCCATCTAAGCGAAAAAATCAATGGTTCTGCTCTTTACGATCAGCTTATACAGATAATTGCTAAGATCGTCAAGAGTCGCAAATTCGCAATCTGGAAGGTCAGACTTCTTAAACGCATCAGCAACTTCAGCAATCAGCTTGGTGCCGATATCCATCACCTCGTCAAATGTAAAGTTTCCGTTCTTGATACTGAGGAGGTAGTCACGGTCAGCCTTGCGATCGACAACAACAGTTTTCAGCAATGCGATATCACGGGCTGTCATCAGCAAACGGATACAGTGCATCATATTCTTGGCATCATAACCCTGACCATGGGAAATCGTACTTGCGTAACGTTCAGGATTACGCTTGTCGACCCAGTCCCAATATTCGGTGTGCCTACGGCATTCAGTGGCATAGGCGTCATGGTTGAAGAACAATGTTCCACACTTGGCCTGTCCCTTCGGTACAGAGCACAACTGCAGATCACATGCCGTCGATTCATCACGAACTACACCATAGGCCCAACGCCATTCATGTTCAGGACAGGTCTTGCCGACGCCATCATTCGGATCCTGCCTGTACAAAGAATAGCAATTCTTCGCATGGTCAATGGATGCAGCCGCATACCACTTCTGGTTAGTGATCGACTGATCGGCAAGCCAATTCTTGAACGGGACGGAACCATTTTCCGTGTCGATAATGTAGCAAAAATCAAGTACCTGCGGACGAGCCTTAGGCATCGGGTTGAATACCTTTTTATTCATACCCCTTGCCTTGCTGATCTGCGTCTTTGCATATTCAGCAAACGTCGACTGGCATTTTTGCGTAAGGAAAGAGTGGTCGGATCTGATCATGCGAAACCAGTATTCACCAACCTCGATGCAATCATCCGGTGAATAAAGCAGCTCAAGTGCACCGGGATTGGCATTGTTCAACAACTGGATGAACTTACTCAGTTCCCAATAGGTATTGTTGTTCTTCTCATCACTCACAATCATCTGGGGCTCGTATCCAAATCGATCCTTAGCAGGCAATATATAGACACCCTTACGATCCACGTCTGATCCGGTCGTTGCGAGACCATATGACACGCTTCCTACAATGGCCTCCATGATAATCAGGCCACGTTCCTTCAAATCACTGATTGACATTTGCATAAAAACCTCAGCCAAAATATAAAAAAATAATACCCGCATGTCAACGGTAAGTATGAGACAGTATGTCCAGCATTCGTCAACTACGCACCGCATAAATGCGGTGAGCTTGTAAAGCCTTGACAAGTTTGCACAAGCAAGGACTTACATACGATTGGGCGGTTGACTCACGCCCTGCCCATCAAGTATGCGTAGTCATACGAGTTGGGATGGTTTGACTGCATTTCAGCAATCCGCTATACTCATAATGCATCTTGAATCCGTTATGTATGTGGCTACCGAATCCAATCAAACTGTTTTCTCGCCAAGCCACGAGCCTCTTTTGGACTTTTAGATGAGTGCCTTTTATTTCAGCAAGACTTTCAGCGTTATGCACAATATAGTTTATATTTTTCTAGTTGGCAAGTGGGAATTCCTAAGCCACCCTAAAGGGTGGCATCTTCCTGCCCACTATTTTTGTGAATATACTGAAGAAATACTATTAGATATGATGCGTGATGAACGTACAGTCCGTGACGACGACGTAATAATTTAATCGTCGTACATGCCTTCGGATTCCATCTCGATCATGTTCTTGTCACTATACGGCGAATCAAAGTCAAGCTCAGCATATTCAGAATCACTATCGTCAGCAATATCTTCAATAATGTCTGTTTCAGGTTCATCATATTCAGGTGTTTGTTGATTATGTGTAGGATCAATCATAAAAACTACCTCGGTGTTTACGAGGTAGTTTATTGCAGCTACTTGCCGTATTTTTTCAGTTCGTCTGCAGTAAACAGCGGAATCCCATTCGTAGGAACGTAATTCAGAACCCCGTTGTCATCTGTTATGCAGAGGTCCGGATACAAAGTCTTGACAGACTTCAGGTAGAAATCATGCCAATCGCCATTGTATTCAATATAAAGGAAATTGTCAGGATACCGGTCCGGATTTTCTGTCAAATCCTTTACAACAAGCGAAATAATGATAGACTTTCGCTTCTGATACAGCACATCAAATTCAGTATGAAAATTCGGCTTGTTAAGTGCAGCCATAGCGATATTCTCGATACCCGGCGGGTTACCGAAGAAGACTACATGGCGTCCAAAACGCATGCCATCCCGCAATTTAGGCCACCGACGGGCAATGCGCTTCCTCAGTTCATCTTCGAAGCTGATTTCATTACGGTCGGCCTTCACGGTCTTCCAGACATAGATCCCGAATACAATCAAGAAACAGCTTACAACAATTGCATATACCATAAGTTACTCCATGAGTTTGAGGAAATCCTGAAGGGTGCTCGGCGTGTACACATCAATATGAACACCGGATGCTTTCAGGTCGTTAATGGCAGCTACCTTCTTTGGGCCGGCATTGTCACCAAGCAGCACGATATTAGTCTTCTTGGAAATACCTGAGCAAATTGTACCGCCGTTAGCCACAACAAGTTCCTTGAACTTATCACGTTCCAGTGCAGTGAACACCCCGGTCATAATGCATACCTTGCCAGCGAGCTTAGCACTCGTCACAGTAGTTTCCTTGACGCTTTGGGCGATGCCGTTATCGACAAAGTACATCACAGTATCGGTATGTGAAGAAATCCACTTGCACAGGCGAGAAACGATAAGCTTAGACACACCCTTGACTTCAGCCTCTTCGCCAAGAATAGATTCCATACGATCACCCATAGCGCATACTGCTGACAACCCACCAAGATGATTAATGCAGTCGGCAATTACAGGTGAAGCCTGATGGCCTACGCCCGGGACAGAGAATCCTTCGATCAGCTGATGCAGGTAATTCTTTCTACTGGCGTCAATGGCAGCAATAAGCTTGCCAGCACCCTTCGCTCGCAAATTACCGATGCCAATCACATCTTCAGCGGTCAAACGATAAATGTCGTCGAACTTAGATACCTTACCAGCGTCAACCAGCGATTCAATGATGCTTTCTCCAAGCCCACGGATATTCATGACACTTCTGGAAGCAAAATTTACAAGCTTATTGACCATCTGCGTATTGCAGTCCGGGTTATCACACACCCATGCGACAAGCTTTTCACCGGATTCATTCTGGGCATTGCTCAACTGGCCCCCGCAGAACGGGCATACCTGAGGCCTGAGATACATTTCCTTGCCTTCAATCGGCGGATACTTGGAAGCCGAACCACGCTTAATAGACACTTCATAGTCTTCCTTACTCATTCCAGTTTCAACGCAGCGAACCAGTTCAGGAATAATTTCACCAGCCTTACGGATGACCACATGGCAACCTTTATGCAAACCAAGATATTCAACAAGGTCCCAATTATGCAGGGAACAGCGCTGAACCGTCGTCATGGCCAATGACACCGGCTTGACAATGGCAACCGGCGTGATAGCGCCCGACATACCAATAGATTGCTCAATGTCAATCAATTCGGTAGCCTTTTCTTCCGGGGGGAACTTGTAAGCCTTATAGAAATTCGGCGCCTTGGCAGTATACCCCATCTTTTCATGGAAAGACTTTTGGTTTACCTTGATCACAATGCCGTCGATAGCATACGGCATATTAAAACGGTTTTCACGGAGTTGTTCGGCAATTTCCTTGAACTGCTCCAGCGTCACGACCTTGCTAGGAGGAACATTGAAACCCAGATTCTTCAAATGTTCAATGTCACCACTCTGGGTGTCAGACTGCGAACCACGGCATACAATGTAAGATATGAACGTAAGCTTACGACGTTCCACCTCGTACGGATCAGTCAGTTTCATTGAACCAGTGGCGCCATTGCGGGGATTCGCAATCTGCTTCTTCCCGGCATCAAACAGAGCCTCGTTATACGCTTCAAAGTCGTCATACAGCCAAACAACTTCGCCACGCACCTCAAATGTACCCTTGACGTCAATAGCCTTCTGAACCCCCTGAATACGCACGGCATTGGCGGTAATGTCGTCACCGACATTATCAACACCTCGGGTGACGGCTTCATAAAGAACACCATCCTTATAATTCAGGGCAAGTCCACCACCATCCAGCTTGTATTCCAGTTCAAATTCATCGACACCATACGTGTCATGGACAGTCTGAACCCACTGGACAGCCTCATCAATGCCATTGGCATTGGTAATCGAAATCATAGGAACTTCATGTGCGACCTTCCGGAATCCACCGTTGGAGCCGTCAATCACATGGCGTGTCGGCGATGTTTCAAGGATCATGTCAGGATTTTCAAGTTCATACGCCTTGATTTCACGGTAACACGAATCATACACCTCATCGGTAACATCAGGTGTACCGTTGGCATACGATTTTGCCCATTCGGTCAACGTATCGCAAAGTGTCATGTATTTGCCGTATGTAATAGCCATCTTTTCTCCTGTTGATAATGGATATACCAAATATAGCAGAATAGGCTATATTTGTCAATAGGCTGTATATTTATTTTTAGCCACTACATTCAATGTAGATTCAAGGACTAGTGCGATGCAGGTGTCTGACCATTACACTGGCCTATTTCATCGCACTGACCTATTTCATCGGCCGGCTGAATATCAGTTTTCGGTGCAGCCTGTTTGCTGGTACCATATTCAAGTATCTTGTTGAGGACTATGTCGGAGATATCATTGAAACCAAGTCGACTAGGCATGCGCTCGTGTTCTTTGAAACTTCTAGACCTCAGCATCAGTTCCTTCCACACATCGTTGGAAACTTTACTGGCCATGTCAAATCTATCCATTTTTAGCTGGCGTATAGTCGTTTCAAGCTCAGCAATCCTCTCAATCATTTGTTCATTCGTCATATGGACTCCTTATATTATCTATTACTTCGACTCATTTTTTAATAGGGGGCAGCGATTTGGTCTACCATACTCGCATGAGTCAATGCCGACATTTTCACGAACATACTTTTTCTTATTATGTGATGTAATTTTGACTTCATAACTTGCGGTATCTATATTAAAATTAGCCAAACCACAATACCGACGCCATCCGTATGGTCCGCCATCTTTAAGTTCTACTTCAACATGATGCGGACACAAATCGCATCCATCTTCCATTCGTTCTACAGCCTTCATAAATCAACCATCTTTAATTTCAAGTATTTCACCAATATCACGATCTTCATACGCTTCCTTGAAAGCATCAGTCGCAGCTATTCGTTGATAACGGTCTCTGATGCCAATAGGTCTTTCAGATTCAATACGCTCTTTCGCCCATTCGATCAGATATAGTCGTACTTCTTCAAATGTATCATCAAATCGTATGTTTACATGAGTCGATCCGTCGGCATCACGCAGTACAAACATGCCGTTGTCCAGTTTAGTCATGTACGCAATGACACAAGGTCGTGCCAGACCACGATAGACTGTATATGACCTATTAACTGTACTGGGACCGGTGACATAGAAACCATAGAAGGAAATCCAGCTATTCAACGTTTTTATGTACCAGTCCCATACATCACCACCAAGATCAATGTATGCATTACGCAAGTCAGCTTCAATCTGCTTGGCGACGGCACCATCGACAATCTTGGTATTGAACGGCGTTTCATATGAAGCATTGCCAACGACACCCTTCGGGGTAATCTGATTCAGTAAATACTGGCGTTCCCATCGTAGACGGGCCAATTCACGTTCTTCATCAAGTGTCATCATACGACAAACTCACTCAAAAACGGTGTTTCAAATACTTCAAAATCAATGTGGTCAACAATATTATTTTTTACAGGGATGTTTATTCGAGATAATACATCATTCCTGACATATAGTGCGGCCCCGTCATAAAACGACATTGGATCATAGGTAAAGTAAGTCCCGGTATCCACCTTCATGTCTACTGGGATCGTAGTAATGTACCAACGTTCAATAATTTTTTGGTCGACGCATTGCTTCAAAATATTAGCGCCGCCAATATAGAACAGTTCGTCAACCATGGTAAATGGATACTCGGCATTCAAGTCAGTGCACCATTTTACAGCATCAAATATAGACTTTACTACGGCAACCCCAGCCGGGACTTCAATGTCGCTACGTGTAATCACTATATTGGTGCGATTCGGTAACGGATGGCTGCCTAGCGACTCCCAAGTCTTTCTACCCATGGCGACCGCATGTCCAAATGTAGTATCTTTGAATAGCTTGAGGTCTTCGGAGATATGCCACGGAATATCATTGTCAACTCCGATCAGGCCGTTCTTTGTTCTAGCAAAAATACCGCTTATAATCATACACATCCTACCTAATCGTCTCAACTGGACAGTACATTATATCAGCCCAATAACCGTCAGTTTTATTATAGCGGGTTTCGATGCGGAAACCGCCGGTCGATGAGAAATATAACGTTTCTTTGTTAGTGACCATGTATTCATACATAGATACAAGACGGCCACGAATGTTCTTATATAATTCCAACTCCGTCGGTACTCGTCTATCTTCGCCGTCACCTTCCAGATTCTCTAGCACCCATGTATGCCCTAGCTTCTCCATTACATGAACCGCTTGATGAAAGTCAAAATTGTCAAGATCCTCGTCAATGATCTTGCTAAATTTATTCATGTCTAGTTTACGATTAGTCGCCATCTTCATCGTCCTCAACAGTTTCTACTATCAAAGGTTTCTTGGAAACCGCACGCAATTGCTGCTTAGACGCAATAAGCTTGCACATTTCATTAATCTTCTCGACGATGCGGTCATCAACCTCCATCCATTCGGTGTGATCGATGATAAAGTCTATGTCAGGATAACGATCGGCCATGCCCCTTGCATAATCACCCATGAAATCGTCCGACTGCAGCAAACGATTATATTCATCACGGCCAATACTTTGCAGTTTTACCATTAACTTCGACGTACCATCAGCATAAGACAGTTCAACAATCTTATCGATAAACGTCTCGCCATTGTACTTGATCGGGGAATGCAGCATACACGATACCGCATCCGGATCCAGACCAAGTCGCTTATTTTCATAGTTCCAGTCCGCAGTCAGACCTAAAACCCTAGAACGCAATTCATCATAAGTCATGCCACTATCTTCCTTTATCGTTCCAAAATGATGAAATTCGAGACCTGATGAATCAAGGTGTTGTCATTGCATTTGACTGCGTAGCCATCCTCTTCACGCAGGACATACCCATCACACTCAAAATCGCAGCCAATAAATTTCACATGCACGGGTTTTTCATGCCACGCATAAGTTGACGGAGCGTCGCCTATATCAACATTACCGCAAGACACCATCCCCAATGCACAAATAGCAATCAGTAAAATCTTTGACATATTATACCGCCACCGGAGCTGAAAGTTTTCCTTGACATACATACCCCTTCAATTCGAAATCATTGTAATGCCAATCAAATATAGACCAGTCATCGCCTACATTCGTAATCTCGATTTCAGGCAGGGTTGACGGAGTACGGGACAACTGCTCATCTACTACGTCCATGTGGTTCTTGTAAATATGGACATCATCAAGATGGCCGATAAGATATCTAGCCTTCAACCCGGTCTGCTTGGCGATTAGAGTCAGTAGCATACCATACGATGCGATATTGAACGGAAGCCCAAGAAATGTATCTACACTACGCTGGAACCAGCACAGGTCAAGATATTCGCCGTCAGACAGAAGGTGAAAGCCGAAATGACACGGAGGCAAGGCCATCTGGTCTAGCTGGCTCGGATTCCACGCCATCACGATCATACGACGGTCGGTAGGATTTTCAGACAATTTGTTCACGGCATCTGCGAGCTGGTTCACCGGCACAGGATGTCTATACAATTTTCCGTCAGATACAGTTTCAACACGATACCCGCATTTTGTCTTACGATTCTTTTTAACGGCGTTAGCAATAACCCCACGTCCCAACTGCAGGAAATATTCTGCTTCAGAACTATTCAAGTATTCGCCAATCAGCCTATCACTCTGATCGTAAACACGAATGCAGCCGCTGCACTTCGCATACAACGCAATATCGCCATGGCTCAACCAAACGCATGTATTTCTTGAATAGCAATTGGATCCATAATAATCCTTGCCGATGTCAAAATTTGATGGCGATCTCAAAACATCGCACCACCCGTTTAGTGTAACTACATCACGCAAAAATAGCGAGAAATCATGCCAACGTTTTTCGACAAAGACGCCATTGCCACCATATAGAGGATATGAATCGCACGCCATATTATAGCAGCGTCCGATCATGTTCGCCCATACTCGTCGCATACGCTTCAACAGCTTAACCCCATACGTATCGTTGAACTTAGTAACGGCGTCTACGTCTCCTACATAGCCAATTCCATAGACAGTAGGACGATATGTGTCCTCGGCCTGATGGCTACAAACATACGTATCGGACTCCTTGTCCACTATTCGTGGGGACACTTCGATTACCGATGCACGAGTTCCGTGGAAACTAGACCATTGATACCCGTATATCAAGCCCAGATCGGTTTCATTGGCCATTTTTAACTTAGTTTCATCATCAGTCGCATAGGCAACTTTACGTGGGTTGCACCATTCATTCCAAATTTTTGATCCTCTACTAGAAAGCCATGACTTATCGGTAATACCCCTGATGAACATTTCCAGTTCAGCAAAGATACTCTTTGGCGGCATCTTCTTGGTAGTCAGCAAAGGGAACCCGTCTCGCATGTCATGCTTAAACATGGCACCAGAAATAGAATAGGTATCCACCCCAGTTCGGTTGGACTTGAGCGTACCATTATTCCTCACTTCACGCAAAATCGACAAATAGGACTGCATAATTCCTCACTTCAGCTTATTACTATAATATACAAACTTTTCCATCACAGCGTCAACATATGCGACGGTCTGGGGATGCACGGATTCTCGGCCTATTTTGCCATCACGCCAAGCAATGTACTTGTTGGCGCCGCCCGGGCCACCATTATATGCGGCTGCCGTATAAGCGGCCGACGGGAACTTCTTTTTCAGGTGCGCAATATATTGCACGGTCAGCTTGATATTGTATTTCGGGTCAACAAGGAGATCTGATTGATATTTCATGCCAGCCTGTTTCGCCATTGCCTCTGCAGTCTTGGGCATCAGCTGTCCAAGCCCGATAGCCCCGGCACCAGATACTGCATTCGGATTGAATCGAGACTCTGTAGCGACTATAGCGAGCAGATATGCATAATCGACCGCACTACTGTACTCAGATTCATCATACAACACCTTGGCGAGATCAACGGACTCCTTTGTCGAATATGTCTTACGGATACTCTGGATAATGTTCGCACCGATGGCGATTTGCTGTGACCTTGTCTTACTTGAATTGCTGGATTCATACAGGGTCAGGATTTGCTGCTCAAGCGAATCATTGCGCAAATTCATTGAGTCCACCACATGCCTTAATGCCGAGTTTTCCTGCTTGATCTCATGCAGCTGCCCTTCAATAAACGACATACCGGATCCTAAACCTATCAGTACACATACGAACGTCAGGTTCAGTGCCCATTGGAAAATTGTGACCCCGGTCTTTTTGACCCTGATGATTTTTGTCTTTCGCATCGCTTAACCTCTTGAATGATAAAAAGTTGACCAACATTACATATTTAATTACTATTTGTCAATCATTATTTTAGACTTTTGCGTTTTGATATAATTTGCATGCAAAAGACGATAGGAGACCACATGGCTTCACGAAAATTGAGCGCATTGAAAACCTTAGTAGGACGCCCTACGAGTGCATCCTGCACAGATATCGGCAAGAACGAGGCAATCATCAAGCTTCTGTTAGAAAACAAGCGCCGTTCCACGGCAGTGTATGAATTCTATGAAGAAATGGTTACACTCGGATGGTATTCCGGTAACTATGTAGAATTCTGCGCAGAGGTCCGTCAGACCAACTTATCGATGAATAAGACTAGGTCAAAGATCAAATCAATGCCTAAGACCACGACCGTTATCGAGGTGGCCAAACAGCAAGACCCTGACTTATACGTCGAAGGCGACAATGCGGCCCCCATTCCCGATGCCGCTGTCTGTGATGAAATCGACGACATGTGCGAGGACGATGCCGAAATGAAGGAAGGCCGTACAAGGGTGTTCAAGCGTGAAATCAGACGCAAGGATAAGCAAATCAGTAAGCTTCTTGAAGAAAAGTTCATGGGTCAGCTATTCTGCGCAAAGATGCGTGAAGCGGCAAGCAATATCAAGCCAGCGCACATCACATTAACCGGGTTTGACCCATGTTCCGCCACCGACACAAACATCAGTATTCTTCCGATTGCTGACGTACACTATGGTGAAATTGTCAACTCGACTACAGTCGGATTTACAAACGCATACAATATCGACATTGCCGAAAAGCGTCTTGCATACATATTCCAGTCAAATGCCCGATACGCCAAGGAACATAACTGCAACGAACTCCATGTCATGCTCCTAGGTGACCTGATTTCCGGTGAAATCCATGAATCGCTCGCCGCATCCAATGAAGAAACCGCATTTGTTTGCGCAACAAAACTGAGCCATATTCTAGAAGGTCTAATCTTGTCACAGGCACAGATCTTTGATAAAGTGGTCGTGTCCTGCGTAGTCGGCAACCATGCACGAAACACAAAGAAGCTCGAAGACAAGAATCGTTGTGACAACAGCTTCGAACACTTTATTTATGATGACCTAAAGTTCCACCTTCCTTTGCGTGCAAGCAATATCGTAGTCAACTATGACAAGGATAAAATCATCCAGAATATTGAGGTAGGCAACCAGATGTGGCAGCTTGAACATGGCGACCGCTACAAGGGTAGCACTGCCGCCGCCGGGCCGATCAACGGCATCATGCGCAAGGTCATCGGCGACATGAAGGAAAATCAGGCCGACGTTTACATCATGGGTCACTGGCACGCCTATGCGGACGCACGCTTCAAGGGATTTGACAATAAGATGGTCAATGTCATGATCGTCCCGAGCGTTGTCGGACCGGGCGAATTCTCTGCAATCAATATTCATGAATTTTATCCACCAGAAACGATCATTATGATTTCTGATGGTAACAAGATCACCGCTAAAACAACACTGCTACTAAATGACATCGTGGAGTAACAATGGCTACAGTCGATTCATATAACCCGTATGTATTCGACGAGGTCAAGAAATTGCTGGAATCAAAGTATTCCGGCAATTCTTCCTTCGACAATACAACTATAATTCTGGGATCGAACGTATGCCCGGTTACTCCTGAAGAATACCGTGCGACCCATCCCGGCCAGAAAATCATCGTATACAACATGGAGCAGCTGTTCCGTGGAAGCTATTGGGTAAACGACAAGACTATGCATTGGTTCGTATGTGCCGACGAGGTGTGGGACTATGACATCGAAAACGTACAGTTCTTTAAGGCACACGGGATAAAGGCGTTCTATCGTCCGATGGAATATAACGAATGCATGCTGTATGGACTGCCTACGGTCAAGAAGGACATCGATGTACTTTTCTACGGCGGCCTGACGGATCGACGCATGAAAATCCTCCAATCGTGGATCCAGCTAAGCCAGCACCATGCAACGACTGTAATCGCTACCGGAATAAAAGGAACCCAGTTGGCTGAATACGTCATGCGTTCCAAGATAGTCCTTAACCTGCATGCCTACCCAAACATAGCACGGCAGGAACAGGTCCGCATGTTTACGCCGGTAATCAACGGAATATGCGTAGTATCAGAGAAAAGCAACTACAACGAGTTCGGACAGTCAATTGTAGAATCAAGCACAAAGGGAATCAACCTATCGTTGAAGAACCTATTGAAAAGCGGTGAATGGATGAAGGTTGCAGCCAATGCACCTTTAGCTTACAAGGCCCATTGCGGCACACGACAAGTGTAATGTATTCCTGAAATAGCAACGTGCTTGCGTTTAAGTATAAAAAAGGCCGGGAATATCCCGGCCTTTCAATGTTGATACACTTCGCACTACTTACTGCGCTTATTCGGCGCACAGAATACACAGAAACGATTGCCAGCCTGATCTACCTTTGAAATCTTGCCACCGGTAAGGTTTGCCTCCATTTCCTCACGGATTCGATCCATCACATCGGCAGAATGAGCCATCTGGCGTCCACGGAAATCGATAGTGAAGCGAACCGGGTGGCCACCTTCCATGAATTCATTGGCCTGCTTCAGCATGCGCATACGGTCGTTCTTGGACGAATCAGACGTATCAGTCGTATACTTGATTTCCTTCTCCTCGGAAGCCTTCGCAGCGGCACGATTCTTCTTGTCACGGTCCTTGATCGCCTTCTTCTGTTCATAAATGTACTTGTTCAAGTCGCCAAGCTTGCCAATGGGCGGGTCGATCTTGTTATTCACTGCAATCAAGTCAAGAGACCTGTCCGCAGCCATCTGTCTGGCCTCGGCTGTACTGATCACGCCGACTGAATTTCCGTTTTCATCAGTCAATCGTACGGTAGGCGCAGTGATCGTATACTGGGCACGTTCGCTGTCCTTCTCCTGTTGGTACTGGTTGCTCACCCCACGATTGAACTTTCTGGGCTCGTACTTTTTCATGGTATAGGTATCCAGCTTGCCCGGTACCTCGACAAGCTCCATGCCACGCTCACGAGCATAGGTCTTGGCCATCCCCGTCTTCATACGTCCCTGATCAACGCCGTTTTCATCAATCAGCGTAATGACAGATGCACTGATATAGCTCATTCTGATCTCCTTACATCAATACGTGCAATTCCTTGGCTGCACGAGTGAATGCTGTGTATTTAAGTTTGTTTCTAAGTTCGTCCTCGGGAATGCGGTTGATATTCTTCTCGATGACAAATACATTTTCAATGGTACTGCCCTGCGCCTTGTGTGCTGTCAGGGCATAGATATATCCGACGAACAGGAAGAAATGCTTGAATCTGGTATAGTCTCGCCAAGCCTCTTTAGGAGTATACAGACGGCTGCCTGAATGTCCCTTCATTTCAAGCTTGCGCTTGGCTTCGGTGGCAAGCATCTCACGCCGGGCATAGTATTCATTCATCCCTTCCTGAGAGACAATATATGCGACCGACTTGACCCGATTGCGCTTAGACACATTTTCTACTTCAACCTTGTAGCACTTTATGCCATACGACGGGTCTTCACAAAGTTCACACGACTTGATGACAAGGTGTTCCTCGATCGTGTAGACCATCTTGAAAATGGTTGATTTGCCAACAACCACGTCATTCCCATACGTCCTTACGACACGCACCTCTTCCCCTACCTCGTATTCCATAGTCGTATTCGGGTACAGCGCTTCTCGCACCTTCAGATTGATAGCATCAACTGCGGCGTTGGTCCATGCCACAGCCATGGCATAATTGGTATCAAGCTTGAATTTTTCCGACGTAAAGTATCCGATCATCGTCTCCATGAACTCGTTTGTACGCTCGTGGAAGAATATTCCAGTACCATCCACGGCGACGGACGTTTCATGCGAAAATAGGTCTACAGGCGACAGCATATTGGCTCGCATGGCAGTGACAACGCCAAGGATCGGGTTGTCCTCAGCCGTTCGCATGACCTGAGTCAGTTCAACCTGCAACGGCAGCTGGAAGATGATGGACTCCAATATACCAGAATTAGCATCGTCAACAGGAGGTATCTGGCACCGGTCGCCGACATAGATCACCTTGATCGTTGTAAATATCTGCAGCTGCTTCTGGATCTCGTTAAGCAAGGCGACTGACACCATGGAGGCTTCATCTACTACAACCACGTCATATTCGGCAAGATGGCCCTCATTTTCACGTTTTAACTTAGGCCTACCGTCGTCGAAATCCTGTAAAACAAGGCCAAGAAGCGAGTAAATCGTACTATCGAACGCACGTCCTGTACGGTCAGCAATGACCTCGACAGCCTTGTTCGTCGGTGCGGTACATACATATGCAGGCCGACGATGCGCAGGAATCTGGTCAAACTCATCGAGCAAGACATTGATCAACGATGTCTTACCAGTGCCGGCGGCACCATAAAGTACCATCTGACGACGGTCAGGCATATGTAAAAATTTATTAATAAAATCAAGCGCTGCCACTTGATCCTGATTCAAATCTTCTCGGGTAAGACGGTTCATGCCATTGAATATAACAAATCAGTCTCAAGTTGTCAAGGGGTAAAAGAAAATGCCACCATCAATACGATGGCGGCATTTGTATATGAATATGATTTATTCGGCCAATCCACCCCAGTCCACAGGGATCTGATTTAGTTCAGCTCTTCCGGATTCTGTATTGGTACCAGCATCTGTGAAACATCTGAAATAATCTGTTACTTTACCTGTTGATGAAGCTTGTTGATATAAATCTAACATACCAGATTGAATATTTTTACATTCTTCAAACATAGAATACATCTCAGTAACATTACTTGTATCAAATAATGGTACATTAGTCAATGAAGTACAGCCATTGAACATAGAAGACATATCATTAACCTTACTTGTATTAAATAATGGAACAGATGTTAATGAAGTACATCCATAGAACATATAAGACATAATAGTAACACTGCTTGTATCTCCAGCAGCAATAATCTGTATGTTTTTATCTAAATTTTCTGTTAATTTCATACCAAATTTATTTGACCAGTTAGTAACATTACAAGTCCAGTCCCAGTCATTAAATTCAGAATCTGTTACTTTAGTCCAAGTACCACCGTTTTCTATAACAGTTGGATTATAGTCAGTATTTTCAAATCTGAATCTTAATGTATTCGCCGGCAATTCAACTTTTAAGCCACCCCAGTCCACAGGGATCTGTAGTCTGACCTCTTCACTGCCGCAATTAGTAAACGTATTATAATGCGAAACTGGTTTTTGTGTACCACCTTCTTCATACGTTTTGTCCTTCACACTATTATAGAACTCCAATGCACCTGCAGTCACACTTTCGCAATTACAGAACATAGTGCTCACATCATGTACGCTTGTAGTATCAAACAATGGAATTACAGACAACGATGAACACCCAAATAACATACCACTCATATTAGTTACATTTGATGTATCAAATAGTGGGACAGTAGTTAACGATGTACAATTATCGAACATACTATGCATATCAGTTACATTTGATGTATCAAATAGTGGGACGTCAGTTAACGATGTACATTCAAAGAACATACTACGCATACTTTGAACATTTGATGTATCAAATAGTGGGACAGTAGTTAGCGATGTACAATCCCTGAACATATAGTCTAGGTCAACTAATGTTGTGCTAGGTAAAGTCAGTTTTGGCGCAGTAACTAGTGACGAGCACCCCTTAAACATATTCTTAAACGAATTGTCATCAGTTGCGTTACTCAAATCCAAGTCAGGTATTTTTTGCAGTGATGTACACCCACTGAACATTTCAAAAGCATACTCAACACTGTTTGTATCGATCGGTGCATCAATAGACACTAATTGCGTACAATCTTGGAACAAATATTCCATGTGAATCACTGACGATGTATCACCTGCCAATATTAGCCGTGTTGGTGTATCAACAAGTGCGCCTTTCAATGAGCTACTCCAGTAATTTTTATCATAATACCAATTCCAGTCGTTATATTCACTGTATGTAACCTTAGTCCAAGTACCGACGCTCGATATTGGGCGAACCTCCTCACTTACTTCCCCAGTCCAGTTATTTACTACGGTATACGTTTTTGCTGACGGGTCAAAATCAGGATCTTCGAACCTAAATCTGAGAGTATTGGCGGGCAACGGTAAACCACCCCAGTCCGTAGGGATCTGTTCCAAATCGTATAAGCCGCCGTTCGTATTTTTGCCACACAGAACGAATGTGTCATTATGCGATTCTACTATTCCATCACTGGCAGATTCATACAACGCTAATGCGCCAGTTTCCACATTTTTACAATATGCGAACGCATTGTCCATTGCGGTTACATTACTCGTATCGAGCAACGGGACCGCCGTTAACGATGTACATTCATAGCACAAATAACTCATATCAGTAACATTTACCGTATCAAACAACGGGAGTGCAGCTAATGACGTACATTGGTAGAACATATCACGCATGGTAGTCACATTGCTCGTATCAAATAATGGCACTTCCGTCAATGATGTACACTTATTGAACATGAATTGCATATTTGTGACATTACTGGTGTCAAATAGAACTATCGAATCCAACGCCGAGCAAGCATCAAACATGCTATCCATATTGGTTACATCAAATGTATTACCTGCTTCGATCATCGTGGCACGAGTAGTGGTAAATTTACGACTAAAGGCATCAGACCAGTCATTGTCGTCACAATGCCAATCCCACACACATCCGTCAGTACCATCATCTGACACCTTTACCCAGCTTCCTTTGTTTGAAGATGGAGTGTACGAATTATCATCAAAGTGGAAACGAAGCGTGTTGGCTGCAATATTTTCCATCAAACCACCCCAGTCCTTAGGGATCTGCGTCAAGTCATACAAGCCAGACTCGTTATTACTTCCGCAATTAGTAAACATATGATAATGCATAGTCACGTTACCGGACTTAGCGAAATTATCGTATAATTCATACGCACCTTCGCTGACATTGATACAATCAGCAAACATTTCATCGCCATTGGTTAAAGATGGGAACAACGTTGTAGGCAAGCTAGTTAGGCCTACACATCCAGCAAACATATTTCTTCCGTCAGATAACTCGTTGAATACACCTTCAGGGATGCTAGTCAAGCTGACGCAATCTACAAACATACTCCGACCTATATGTATATTTGAACACAAGTCTACCGGAATACTTTCCAATAAAGTACAACCATAGAACATATTATCGGCGACTTCAGCTGCAGTAAACAATCCATCACAAATGCTAGTTAATCCCGAACAATTTTCAAACAAGGACGACGTACTCACGACATTTGACAAATCACCAGCTTTGATAATACTAACACAAGTTGTCTCATCAAATGCATCTATAAAAAGCCCATCAAAATGTTCTTCTTGAGCTGCAAAAGTCCAATCCCAGTCATTGTATGTACTGCTGTTTACTTTAGACCAAGTTCCGCCATTCTGAATTTCAGATGGGTCGTAGTTTTCATCTTCAAATCTAAAGCGAAGAGTATTAGCGGCAAGTTCTTCCTTCAAGCCGCCCCAGTCCTTAGGGATCTGCTTCAATTCAGCTAAGCCCGGGATACTCTTAATACCACAATTAGTAAACGTGTCCGTATGAGTTACGGTAGAATCCATCATAGCCGTATACAAATCCAATGCACCAGAATTAACATTTTCACAATTTTTAAACATACTGTTCATGTTTACGCATTCCGGCAGATCCATATCAGGCACTTCGGTCAATGCAGTACAGCCATCAAACATGTTTTCAGCATATTTAACTTTAGACGTGTTTAAGCCCGGCGCCGTTGTCAATGCGGTACAATGATCGAACATACCAGCCATTTTAGTTACACTACTCGTATCATAAACCGGGACAGTAGTCAGCGATTGGCAATACGAAAACATATTTATCATATTTTTTACAGAAGATGTATCCAAGTTTGGCGCAACGGTCAAATCGTCGCAATGATGAAACATCAGATGCATGTCAGTAACAGCATTTGTATGCTGCATATCAACAGTTATTAACTGTTTACAGTTATCAAACATTTGGCTGGCATTACGTAAATTACTCACGTCATTCATCGTCACCGACTCTAAATTCATGCATGACATAAATAATTTTGACATATTAGTTACATCGGTCGTATTTCCATCAATGACGCTTACTGCATATCCAGTATTAAAACAATTGGCAAATTTACCTGTCCAATTGCGGGAGTCGTATCCCCATTTCCAGTCATTATATGCCGAGCCTTCCACACGGGTCCATGTTCCGCCATTCTCAATTTCAGATGGATCATAATTTTGATTGGAAAATCTAAATACTAAATACTGGTTTTCCGCTACATTTTTTGAAAATTTAATGACCTTGTTGTTATGATCAAGATTCTTGCCTAAATGTTTCAGCACGAATGATTTCAAACCCATATGGATACCCTTCATTGGTAGTTTTCAAATAGTTTATACCGCACATGTGCAATTTTACCCAAAACATATTATAAACTTTGCATGTCAGATACAAGGTGAACCTATGCAGCAGAAACACATCGACTTCATTACGACCATGCAACAAATAGCAAAAGTAGACCCGTCCGCACGACCAGTTCTGGAATGCGTAACAAAGAGCTACATCATCAATGAAGGGTTGTTCCGTAATTTGTGGGACAAAACAAAGGCGACAGTTTCTGACCTTGCCGGTCTGGCCCACAAGACTGCCGTTCCAGCATACAACAGGCTGAAGGAAATCGCACATACTGACACATCCAAGTTACCGCAGCCGGAAATCAAGCAGAAACAACTTTCTCAGCAAGATGAACAGCTGATCAAGGAAGACAAGCAGACATTTGCGTCAGATTTCGCCGACTTCCTAAGCGCATGCAAGGTGCTGATGAATCATTTAAGCTCGTATGGCGACGCAGCGTTCATCAAGGAAGCCATGACTCCCGAATTTGCAGCCGCATATAATTCTGGCCTGTACATCGATACATTGCGCCGCAACCCGTTATCCGAATCAATTTCCAGAGCAATGGTTATGAAGGCCGTGCTAGAAAGTATCAGAACACAGGAAAATAGCGACATCATAGACGCTATCAGCAACACATATGCATTGACGGAAGCAACGCATGACCTTGACGTTATGTGTCTTCTTGAATCTGCAGACGACGATGATCTTGACGATGAAGAAATGGAAAAGATTAACCAAGCTGACGCAAAGCGCCGTAAGCAGGAATCCGAGCTTACGCTGCATAACACGATCATGCCGATTATCGCAAAATTTATCAGGAAGCATGGTGCATTCCCTTGGCGAAAGGCTTTACGTTCGCCAAAATTCACAAAGGCCCGTGAAATCGGTGAAAAGATCAGGAAAGGCGAATTGCAGCCGGCGACCGTATAAACCTTTATTATATGGCAATACAGCCACATAACTACAAGGATTCGCCATGAATTTTAGCGGCCAAGAAATCATTCGTGATAGAAACAACAAACCGATCTACACTAAAACGCCGGGGCAAGACCTTCTAGTTGATACAATCCGAAATAACGACATTATCTTTGTCAACGGTCCATCCGGAACCGGTAAGACAGCTATTGCCACATGGATTGGCATCAACGGCCTTGACGACGGCATATATGAACACCTTATTTTGACACGCCCGGTTGTATCCGGCGGTGAGGAACTTGGATTCCTGCCCGGCGGTCTTGATGAAAAGATAGCACCGTACATGCAGCCATTGTATGACGCAATATCAACGATCAAGGGACGCCGTGAAAAACCGGAAGAACAGGTAAAACAGATGCCGGTACTATCCGCCAAGGAAAAGAAGGAAAAACGTAAGTCAAAGAAGACTGAGGAAATCCACACATCGAATAACGATTTCTACTCTAAGGTACAGGTATGCCCACTGGCATTTATTCGTGGATCGACGCTGTCAAAGTCATACATCGTGTGCGATGAATTCCAGAATACAAGCATCATGCAAATGAAGATGATGCTTACACGTCTCGGTAAGGATTCCAAGATGATCATTTGTGGCGACAAGAACCAATGCGACCTTCCGTCACGCATGACATCCGGTTTCGGCCATGCGCAAGACCTACTGAAGGGAGTCCCCCGTGTAGGCTTCGTTAACCTTGGCGTGGACGACATCGTCCGTCATAAGCTGATCAAGGAAATCATCCTTCGCTATGAGGTACCCGATTACAAAAAGAACTCAGCGTATAAGAGCGATTCCGCATCAGCAGCCTACTACAAGACCCCTACACACACATGGGAACGTGACCCAGAAGGTGTCGATTTCGACCCCGTCGACGATGAGGATTTCGATGACGGCATGGACTATTGTCCCGAATGTGGCGGGTGTGGCGTAGACGACTACAACAAGCCATGCAAGCTATGTGGTGGAAAGGGATTACTCCCATTGACCCAGCCGACTGAACCTTAACTCAAAGCCATCCACCCGGATGGCTTTTATTTTATACGCCACTGTTTATAAACTACACAAAAACAGAGGTCGACTATGGAGCCACACGATCTACACCATATCTTGCACAAAAAGTGCGATCCCCGTGATGATCATCACCACCATCACCATCATCACCATTGTTGCCCGCATCCGGAGTATCCTCAACTCGGCCCGGTATATCACCCGGACCCGTTATGGATTCATCCGCCGTTCATGCCATGCTGCGGCTCTCCTACGACAACAAAGGTTTACAACTACGTCGACATAGTTGCTGGTGACAATATTGTAGTTACACCCGGTACACGTAATGGCATGAATGCGTTTAAGATTGATGCGCCTGAAATGATCGGCGTGACCGAGACTGACGACGGAAAGGCTGGTGTAGTCCCTGCCCCGACTATTGACGACACGGATAAGTTCCTGAAGAGTGACGGAACTTGGGCAGTCCCGGACACGGGATTAGATGCTGTTCTAGTTGACGACAAGACCATAAAGGGTGACGGGGTCAACAGCGCACTGTATGCCGTTGAAATGACCGGTTCTTCCGAAAGTGCCGACGGTACATCTGGTATAGTTCCGGCACCGTCGGCGGCGGATTCCGACAAGTTCCTTAAAGGCGATGGCACATGGGCTACACCAGAAAGCGGAATAGACTCCATTCTTGTTGATGACAAGACCATCAAGGGTGACGGCATCGAAACCGAACTCTATGCAGTCGAGATGACCGGCGCCACTGAGACCAAAGATGGTACCGCAGGTATCGTACCGGCCCCGACCGCAGCCCAGAAAGATTATTTCCTCGGGGCTGATGGCCAATGGCACGAGGTTGTGCAAGAGGTACTGGCTGACGGTGTTACTATCACCGGCACAGGTGCCGAAGGAAGCGAACTTACAGCCGTTACAATGAAGGGTGCTACCGAGACTGAAGCCGGTAAGGCCGGTATAGTTCCGGCACCGAGTATCAATTCCGGTGACAAATTCTTGAAAGGTGACGGTACATGGGCAAATCCGAGCATCCAGACAGACGACGAGACCATCAAGGGTGACGGGGTAGAGACTCCACTATATGCAGTCGAAATGACCGGCGCCACTGAAACGGAAGCTGGCAAACCGGGAATCGTTCCGGCCCCAACAGAGAATGAACTCAGCAGCTACCTACGTAGTGACAAGATATGGGTACGGCACAGGGCATTTACATTTGATGAATTGGATGAAATCATCGACCCACCGAAACCGGATGAACCGCCGGTGATTATTGACGGCAAAGAATACAAAACAGTGAGAATGCCGGATGATCGTGTTTGGATGGCGGTCAACTTGGATATGGAAACAGCTACCGGAAGCATTGCATCAAATAAGCATGATGAAAACGAAGCATACGGTAGGCTATACCAATGGGATACCGCAATGGCAATTGCCAATTCGGTGGACGGCTGGCATATCCCGACTAAAGCTGAATGGGACGAGTTATCAAATTATATAGGCGCCGACCCGACTGTTCTCATGGACAAATCATGGGATGCTGGTTCAGACTTATACGGATTTGGCGCATTACCCGCTGGATACTACAATATTGATGTTGGCTATGCTGCTGTCGATTCCATGTCGGTATATTGGCTACCATCCGAAAGACCGAGTAGTGTAACAAACGCAATGTACATCGGGTTTACATCATCAAATTTTGAATCATCGGACTACTACAAGACAACCTATTTTGCGGTGCGTTTAATCAAAGACAATTGAACTACCCACACGCTAAAGACGTGTGGGTTTCCACAACATCAGCGTGTATGATTTCCGAGGCTGCTCCCCTAACGGGGTGCATAGAATCCTCGGCGTAAATTTCGGCTGTCCGAGCCGTATTGTTTAACTTGAATGCGAACTTCTTGATGTTCCGTGCAGCAAGAAGGTCACGCTGGTTTACAGCACCACAAGCGGGACAGGTCCATACACGGTCGGACAGTTTAAGCCCCCTGTGTACGTGACCGCAAGAACACATCTTGCTAGACGGCTCAAACCTACCTATACGGATAATGTTCTTACCATACCATTCTGCCTTGTAGTCCATATAGACATTGAACGTTCCAATGCTTATGTCGGACAACGCTTGTGCAAGCCTATGGTTTTTGAGCATATTGCTTGCGGAGAGTGTTTCAAGACAGATAGTGTCGTAGTGGTCTATCAAATACTTGCTAGTCTTGTGCAGGAAATCCTTACGCTTATTCGTAACCTTCTCGTACTGACGGGCGAGCAACTTGACCGCTTTCTTTCGGCTGTTGCTGCCCTTCTTCTTGCGAGAAACAGAGCGTTGCAAGCGTTTCAACCGCTTCAAGGCTTTCTTCAAGTATTTGGGGTTCTGTATTTCGGTTCCGTCACTCAAGGTAGCAAACGTCTTGATGCCCAAGTCCACACCGACCGCTTTGTTCTCGTCTATCGGTACTTTGTTAGGAATGGTGTCTTCAGTTTCCACAAGAATGGATATGAAATACTTGCCCGTGGGTGTCCTACTTATTGTGCTTGTCTTAATCTTTCCTTTGAAATGTCTATCGAATCTGCATTTGATACCTTCCTTGAACTTCGGCAGATACACCCGCTTGGCTTCGTAGTCCACTTTGGTGTTCTGCGGAACTTGGAAGGACTGATGATTGTCGTGCTTCGCCTTGAACTTCGGGAAGCCTTTCCGCTCTTTGAAGAATCGTGTAAACGCCATATCCAAGTTCAGCAGGGCTGCTTGTAAAGAAAGTGAATTGACTTCGGTGAGCCACTTGGTTGCCTCGGCTTTCTTCAACTTCGGCAGGTCGGCTTGTATGGTGAAGCGTGACACACTTTTCTTGGTTTCGGAATAGGACTTTATTTTCCGTTCAAGCCCGTAGTTGTAGATGTATCGGGCACACCCAAAGTGCTTGGATAGCAGCACTTCTTGTGTCTTTGTCGGATAGAGCCGATATTTGTACGCCTTCAACATCATAACCTAAATATATACTATTCTTTAATGAAATACAAACGGTCTCTCTAAAAGTTTATATCACTATAACTGTTGGCAATTCAACCCACCCACTGAAGATGGGTGGGATTTCTTGCCTACTTCGTTAAAAACTCACGGGCGCTCTGTCCGTGAGTTTTCTTGTCGCACGTATTATAAACTACCAATGAATGTAACAAAGTCTATAGTTGCAAAAACTTTAGAAAGGTAGTCTAGATATGGATCCTACTAACGAAGAACTGAATGAAGAAATCGTGGAAACACCAGTAGTCGAAGAAAAACACCTTGACGGACCGGGTATCAAATATCTCTGGGATAAGATGAATGATAAGAAACAGGATACCCTCATACCGGGCGACAATATCACCATCAAGCATAACCGCATTTCGGCAGCCCATTCATGGAAAACATGGTCAGAGAAGCACGGATCACAGGATAAAGCCGCCGTCGAAGGCGCCCCGATCGAAAGTTCGCATAATGTATACATTGGCGATAACGTAACTGTAGATGGATACAATGCATATGGCATAGGAACCGGGATTAAGCTTACAACACAAGGCGACCCAGTGTTTGCATTTGGTTCAGGAATCGAAGCAGACGGTACTGGCGGACCGACTACTGTCATAGGTTATTCAAACAAAGCCGCCGGCGGATATGGGAAGACTATTCTCGGAAATAACAACTCAATCGACATTCCGAGTGGAAAGTACTGCGGGATGTGGACCGGAATTGTTGGCGCCAGTAATACCCTGAATGGGGAAGGACTCGCCATCGGTAAGTACAACAGCGGGGACGATTTCGGGCTAACCATTGGGCAAAGCAACTATGCAAAAGGCGGCGCAGTTGCACTAGGTAACGGAGGTAGTTCATACACCGGTTCGATTTCACTCCATCCTAGCCAAGCGTACGTGCAAAATCAGGCATTTTGCTATAAAAACCCTGACGGGACATATGTACCGGTTAGCGGAACAATAACCACAAACACCTCGTCAACACATTATAAAACCCACTATAGTACCAGATATGTTGCTGCAACTGGCAAATACGAACGTATCGTAGTAGGTGAATATGATAGTTCCGGAAATTTAATTACATACGAACACGAATGCTATATCGGAAACAACGGTGTCCACTATACATTTGATGATTACAAATCTGATACAAACTATTCAACGTATTATGGCTATGTTGGCGACAATGGTGTATTTACCTATACTCAGTACCCCGACTCAGTCGCAATTTGTACTTATAGTCAGCCGGGATACATGAAGAACGGTGAGTTTTACGCCGTATACCCAAATCGTTCTAGTATTACGCCAACAACATCAAAGACATTTATTTTCGACCCATCATTATATGATAATTTAGCCGGCGGCCAGATTACAAAACGGACAATAACACCGGCGTCATACAATGTTACACAGGATGAGTGGAAAGAAAAAATAACATACAGTAGCTATGGATCAGTATCGATTGGCGGAGCAAAATCTGTTGCCGGTTCTGTATCGATTTTTGGACCACAAAGCGGATACATATCATTGTCCTTCGTCAGGGACATATATACGCACAATCCGGTCGAATGGGAAACTTTCGATAATTACGAAGAAAATTCGACAGCAGATGATGGTTCAATGCTCTTTGGGTTGTCTGGTACCCACAGTAAAGCGTCTGGTGGTTCTATTCTGATGCAAACGGCCCATTCACATAATACGGCCATGGCTGACAGTATGGTGTTAACCCGTGGCTCTCAAAATACGGCAACGACAGGTAGCGCTATCATCGGTATGTCAAGCAATACAGCTAAGAACGGTAGTGTAATTTTAGGAGGAAACAACAACGATGCCGACGCCACTGGATTCATTGTTGGCGAAGGCAATCATTCATATCATGGCCTAGCCCTTGGTATGTACAACTTTGCAGAAAACAGAAGCGTTTCAATAGGCAACGGAGTATATTCCGGCTCGGGCAGTATCACAATCGGTTCGTATTCTGCAAACATAAAGAAATCAGCAAAAGACCTGAAAGTAGGCACAGGAACTAATATCATCCGTTTCAAGAACCCCGACAATGAATACATTATTATTCCGAATGCAACTTTCTCTACCAAATACGCAGGAAATGAATTCTATTTTGCTAGAGTATTAACCATAGCAGGAACTATTTACGAAATTGGATGGACACAAGAAAGCGGTAGCTGGTCATGTTCTTCAAGTAGATATTACGATACAAATACAAATAAATACATCACAGTTTCATCGTCATTTATTGGATCTGCAAGTTCTAGCTCGTTTGAGACTGCAATCGTAACTCTTATAGACAATAAAATCACGTACAACTATGTAAATTCGTTCAACAACTTAACATTAGACCAACTTAAACCATACCTTGAAATATCCATTTACGGATATTATGAAAGGGCAAATCCGAATGTATTCTATGCCCAAAAATATTACTCGAAATCGTACGATTATAAAATCTACCAAGGCGGCAATAAAACATTCCCATTGGATGATCCACGTATCGATATTGTTGATTTTACTGATGGTACGATAAATTATTCGGCATTTGGAATGGATTCTCTGACACTCGCTATGGGACTTGGCGCAACAGACAGCAGTGTCACCGTCGGTCTAGGTGCAAAAGCCGAGCACGGCAGTCTTGCACTTGGCATTACAGCAACTGGTCTTGAACTGAATGCCATTTCAATTAAAGGCGATGTTTCGAAATATGCCGGATATAGATCTTTCATATATAACTGTCTCCCGTATTCGTATTCGCTCAGGTTTTACAATCCTCGGGCGTCACACAGTAACGAAGCATCGATAGCTATCGGTAATAATACATACGCAACGCACTTGAGTATCGGTATCGGTCCAAACAACTTTGCTGATCATTCATCTCTTGCTGCCGGTGACGGCAATAAAACTGCTAACTCGGGTATGGCTTTCGGTATATCTAATACCGCAGACCTAGCAAGTGTAACTACAGGATCTTACAATTCAGCAATACAAGGTGCATTTGCATACGGTTCAAACAATTCAAGTGCAGAAGGTAGTGCTGCATTCGGTGCAAACAACACGGCATATAATGGCGGATATAGCTTCGGGGTTGATAACGAAACATCTGAATGGGGTTTTGCATACGGATCATTTAATAAAGCATTGCGAGGCTCGGCTGTATTTGGTTCTGCTAATGTAGCAGCAGAAGACAGCTTTAATTTCGGTTATTCGAACCGCACATTATGTAACGCATCGGCATTTGGTAAAAACAACTATGCTGCCCATAATAGTTTAAGCGTTGGTATTCAAGGAAATGCAAGCAACGCATCCGTTGTCATCGGTACAGGAGATGCATCCGACCTATCCACAATTATATCAGACGGCATAGTAAGCTCATACGCCAAGATCGCACACCATAACAGCATTCTTTTTGGTAGCGGATACATCGACGGCAATAGTATAGGCATTGGATTCTCGAATAGTAACACATCAAATGTGTGGGGTCTTCTCGTTGGGTGGTCGAACTACCAATCCACCACGACCGGATTTACAAACGGCCATGGAATCATGATTGGTAGTAACAATGCTGCCTACGGCTCCAGAGATTACGCACAAATCAGCCCAGATGGGACCCACTCAAATTCATTCGCCCACAACATTGCTATCGGCGCCAAGAATACGCTATTTGGCGCAAACCTGATCGCAATTGGCGCTGAAAATTATGTCGGCTCATCTAATCCGTCAGATTGGACCGCAGATAAGGGAAACGACGGTTTCGCTGTTGCTATCGGATTTAGAAATTATGCTATTCGAAACTACGACATGGCGATAGGTTATTGTTCCTATGCAAGCGGTGGAGAAAATATCGCTATCACTAACTCGACTGCATATGGATACCGTAATTTGTCGTATAACAAATCAACCATAGGTTTTGGCGTTGGCAACATTCTGTTAAATCAATCTCAGCTGACGACTGGTAACAGCTCCATAGATAGTTCTGGAACCACGGCATTTAACAATATCTTGCATAATGCGCAATGTTATGTACTTCCAAACCGCACTTCTACTGTACGTTATGAAAATGCCACAACATTGTCAGACAATATGATATCAAATTCAATTCTTGATATTAATGGTACAGAAAATGGTGCATCAACTCACGTTGATCGCAATATCATAATGAATACAGCCGGATTACAAAAATACCATATAATGATATCATCCAATACCACTGACGGTAATTGGGGAACATTTGCCGATAATATCATTATTGGTAGGTCAACGTCTAACGGTCCAGTTGCAACAGCATATGCATGCTTTGATAGAAATATTATCTTACATAGTAATATGTATCAATCTGGCGCAAAAACTGGAATGTGTTCATGGAGCGATAATATATTGTTCGGTAGTGCCACGATGGCAGCCGCAGTAAACTATGCAGCACGAAATATTGTTGGTATGGTAAGTTCAATTTCAGGAACGTTCAATCATGATGTAGTTGACAACATTGTATTGGGACACTCAGAACTTATTGGTGACAACGAAGAATATGTATCAGGCAACATTTTACTATGCAACTCAAAGCTAATAGCTGATAACACACAGGCGCCGAACCTTACCTATTGTGGTAGCAATGTACTGATCGGTTCCGATGGTCGAAAAATAAGTGGCGTATTCAGTTTTAGCGATGGACGCTACTACGGTACTGATACGCATCCTTTGATCGAAGAAAGTACACGTATATTCAACTTCGGTGACAACAAAATTTTACGTAGTACAGACGGTAGCTGTTTCGGCGAAAATAATGATATCCAGTATCAGACTAGATCATTCATTTCCGGTGCAAAAAATACTATAAAAACCTACCCACGCTCGGGTGACTATGTCGGTTCCGATCTCAATTCGTCTAGCAATACCGTGTTTGGTGATCAAAATACGATTTTCGGCCCAAAATATACCGGACGTAATTTCATTGCAGGCGCTAACAATATAATGTCCGTGAATCCAAATTACAATGGTTATGGATATACAACCGGCAATACTATTTTTGGTGATGACAATAAGTTTGTTAGTGAATATCGAATAATCCATGATGTGGATGAATATTATGCCGCTATAAATGCCGGATATACAGGAACACTTGATCTAGTTGAAGCCCTACAGGTGCTATCAGAAAATACCGCCACGACATCTACTTATTGGAATACATATGACACATATTTTTATATAAAGCCCGGAGTGATAGGTATATTAAGTAGCAGTGTACCCATCTCTGTTTATACTACAATCAGCGATCCATCAGAACTGTACACAAACGCTACTGCTGGTACATTGACCGTCGGAACTGCATATAAGCTAAGTTCTAACGGATATATGTCTACAGGAACACTTAAAGTTCGTGATTGCGTTTATGGAGCTTTATACGGAAATAATGATAACTGGTACATTAATATCGATACCTACGGTGTTGCGAATACTAGTTATATGCAGCCATCTTCTGCGTCCGAGTTTATTTCGATAACACCCGACGAGTTCCAGTCGTTAGTAACCGAGAATAACATATTGCGAAATACATGGTATAAAATTACCAATACAAGCAATGTAACTAAATATGTGTATGTACCATTCGCCTTTAACGGTCGATGGCTGGATTCCGGAAAATCTCTGTTCGCAAATGGTACACAAACATCTGATTTCCAAACGATTGGTGGTTTTAACTATCAATACAACATGATGGTCGGGTGCCGAAATCTGTTAACGTCAAATTCCCATCACAACTTTGTATTCGGAGGTAACAATACCATTGATGGTGCCCATAGCCTACCGAGTGCGGAAACTACATTACTCACAGCATGGTCGCATAATGTCATATTCGGAACCGACAACTATGCGGCTGATGGTTCATATCAGCTATTAGTTGGTGACAAGAATATTGCTCATGGACCATTTGCAGTTGGCCTTGGATGTACGAATATCGTCAACCAGAATCAGGTAGTTATCGGTTCATACAACGAAGAACTTCCGGGTGGTACTAATACATTATACAAGTACAACCCCGAAACCGAAGACAAGGAAACACTTGATCCTACCGCAGGTGCTTTATTCATCGTCGGTAACGGTTACGACACCGCCGACCCATTTACCAAACCAGCTCAGCCGATTCGCTCTAACGCCATGGTCGTATGGGCAAATGGGACCGTCGAAGCCAAGACTATGGAAGCCGAAGAATTCATCATCACCATTGACGGTAAACAGTACAAACTGAGCGAGCTGATCAAGATGAGCGGTGTTCTCGACAAGACGGATGAACCGGAAACACCTGTTGATCCCGAACCAGACGCTGACAGTGAAAATGACGAATCATCTACCGATTAAGGCTAATAATTCAAATCAGAGGCGGATTCATTCCGCCTCTTTTTTGATGTAATTTAACCAAATATAGGTACATTATGAAAATATCGTTAGCAATTCCAAACCATAATCAATTTGACATGATCCAGAATACCATAGAACGTCTGGGTACACAAACATTACAATATTCCCACCTGTTCATCATGTCGGACGCTACACCGGTGGATACACAAGGTTTGCCCGAAAACATCATACCAATCAATAATGGGGAGATTAATTCAGGCCGTTGCGGAAACCGAAATTCAGTCATCAAGCCGTTCTTGGAATCTGGTGACGATATTCTTGTATTTATTGATGGGGACTGCTACCCGAAAAGCGATCTGTTCATTGACGAATATGCGGCGCTGGCCACAAAATACGACCTCATATTCTGCATGAGGGAACATACCCCGATTGACAACATCAAGAAGCCTGCGTCCGACCTACTTACGGCAAACATGGATCAACTGTGGGAACACAGACCCATAGATTACACCGACCTCCGTGTTGCATCAGGCGCAGTAGAGGCATGGAACGATACTAATGACTTCGCAGAACGAGTAGACCTGATGCTAACAGGAATGATCGGGTGGAGCTGTAACTTCGGGATTACCCGTAAAGGACTACTAAAATATTTATCGTTCATGCAACGCACCTATGGATACTCGGAGTTGTTTGATTCCAAGGCGTTCCGCCATGGATGGGGATATGAAGACGTGGCCATGGGGATAGACGCAATGTACGCCGGTTTGAATATAGGCGTGACCGAAAACCCGATAGTATGCCATCGGTCGCATGAACGCAGCGACGGACTATTTGACCATGTAAAGGGGCGTCACATGATCATGGATAGATATAGGGAACTGCAGGCAAGACTGGAACGCTGGCATCATTTAAGGGAACGTATTTTTACTATTGCTATAGCCGGAATAGCCCTAGTGGCCGAGGCATTTTTACTTCAGATGTGATAAACTATAAAGTAAAATGATTTGGGTTACTCGCATGGACTCGTTATTAACAAACATTACTTCGCTGACTGACCTGCTCACTGGCGTCGGCACAATGATTACCGCACTTGCAGGTGTTTTCGCAGCGATATCGGTGATAGTGAAGCCGATACGAAAGAAGGTAGGGGACTGGATCGTAAATAATATCAGCAGAGCGCATATTATCGACCAACGGCTTGAAAACTTCGACAATGCGTTGGGCAACATTCAGACCTCCATAGACGGAATGAAAACCGAAATTCAAAATATCCGTACCGAGAACCAGATTCAGAATGAAAGTATCGAATTGATCAAGCATGCAAACATCGATGAAATGAAGCATACATTAACTGAAATGTATTATCAGGCCAAGAAGGATAACGGCATCAGCAGATACAACCGCACTAACTTCGTCACCATGTTCGAGACATATAGCAAGCTGGGCGGTAACTCCTACGTACATGAACTGTACGACCAAATTCTGGAAATGCCTATCCTCGATGACTAAAGGAGGCTCCCATGACCTGCCCTTGCAGTCTTCCGCATCATCCGCACCACCCGGGTCCTAGTCCGGTGGTACACTCAGAATTCCATGGCGGCCCGCATCATTTAAGTCAGGCGCCGGCTCACATGCCTTGCTGTGCAGTACCATGCCACAAGCCTTTATTTATCCCAAACCAACCACCGGTACATCATCACCATGGATGCTGCGCTGTCCCACCTCCACCACAGAAAGGTCCGTGGGAATATACTCCATCACATCTATACCCGGATCCATTCCATATAATCAATCCGCCGATACACATGCATCACATGTTCTTTCCGAACCAGCCGATGCCATTTTACCACATCCATAATTCTATGTATGCGTGCACGCCAAAGCAAGGTCAAATGCCATGCCCGTGCAAGCCATTCGTAAAGCCTATTATCGGAGGATAACATGCCATTTTTTCCACACCACCATCATCACCACCATATTCCACTGCAGAACCCATTAAAGCCACACGATGACATATTTCACCCGGCTCATTATCCGGGCCTTATATCACAGTGGCCACGTCCTGAACCGTATTATGGCACATTGAAGATAATCCGTGCAGTTCCGACAACAGACCATAAGATGACCGCAGTGCAATATGCCGACGGACGTTACGACATGATTGCCAACGGATACGTACCTGAACCCGGGACAGTCACTAATAACGGTCCCAAGGTCCTTCCAATTGATGATGTACGTGGTGATATCAGTAACTCCGAAGGAATGGATGCATTGAATTACATGTTCAATAACACCGATTGTGGAGCTACATTCTAGTTATTTATCAGCAAACATGTTGCCGAATGCACTTAGGAACCCGTCATCAATTTCGGGTTCCGTTCCGTTATCGGCGGAATGGCCGACGGGTTCACTCTTCTGCAAGTCAATCGGATCCCCATCAGCGACCTTTTCGGCAACACGATACGGATTTTCACCATTGATCAAGAAGGATTCTGGACCAAGGTCGTCCTCAGTAACAAACAGGGTCTTAACATAATCATCCAGTTCCGGGTCTTCATCAACACCATACTTGGATGCATTGTTACGTTCAAATTCCTGCAGTCGAGCCAACACCATATTCGTGCCGCCAATAAAAGGGTCATTTGCGCATGCCATGGCGTTAAACCGATCTATAACAGAAGGCCCATCACTGACAGGTGTGTCGTATGCACGACCAAACGCCATCATACTTGGCGCCGCAGCTGACTCAGTAATGGGACGCTTGCCATTCACACCAAAGCATTCATATCCAATAAGAGCATTATAACGCTGTTTAAGCATATCCAACTGTGCATTTAGTTCATCAACTACACTTTGATCGCAAGTGCGTAGACTTACAGATATTTCACGAATTTTATTTATCAATTTGTTCCGTACAAGCGAGTTTGCGGCAAATTTGCCGCTGTCTTCCGGTGATGCACCCTTGTTAAACTGTTCCTCACCGTACGTATCCCAGTACGACAACGACATGTTCTCATTGGGATATATATCACCGGATTTAATCAGATTGTCTACCGTTGTGTCAATCGACGCATGATACGCATCCATCCAATCACGTAGAGCGAGCGTCTTAGATTGCGGCACGGAATTATTCTGTCTTTCCATAATGTCCTCATTCGGTATGTAATCGACGGGGAGGTAAACTTTAGCATTATTTTTCCTACACGTCAATGTTAAGATTTTGTTACATTCTCCTTGATTGTCATACCGTTTTCATACCAAGTTTATATAAAATGTGGCAAGAAAACTCACGGGTCTTTAGCCAGTGAGATGAATTGCCGCTTGACAAATGAAATGATATATTCTATATTGTATAACAAAGGTTTTCAAACGCATATCTTGAGTATGCAGTACCTAAGGGACTTAGGGAAGGGTTCGCCTGAAAAAACCCATAGCGTCGGAAACTGATACAACCGCATGGTTGTGGATTAAACGAAGCCTGTAGTGCCACGGATGGGCATGGGGAACCCCACCCATCTTCAGTGGGTAGTTCAAGAATCCATAATGTTACCATACCCGTGCATTATACCCTTATATCCATTTGTCCCCTCAGGGCGCACGATAGAATATATAGGGGTAACATAGGTATGCTCTGCTCGCCAAACGATGGCTACGCCGGCCATATACGCTATCCAATTCTGTTTTCCACTGTCGTTGAACTCAAGATCGACTTGTGACTGGGATACCCACCCGGCGATCGGCACCATTAGAAAATCATGCGATACAAACACACCCATCTTCTTAGTGCCAAGTGCGTCATACAGATCGGAAATCAGCTGTAATGCCACAGTATCCTTATCATTGAATTTAGCCTTGTCCGATTCTGACAAACTGTCATAATTAATCGAATACTTCGATACCAGAGGCCAGCTAGTCACACTGTTAGTAAACAGACTACCAGCTATATTGTCCTTATGTGTCAAATCAATACTATCCAGAGTAGTATAATCAGTATCCCCACGGCCCATGGCAAAATACTGTGCGGTCTGCCTAGTCCTCATTGTACTCGTAGACCCGTAAATTACGTCGTTTACCTGTGCAATGCCACCCTGCATGGATTCACCTACGGCAAGTGCATATTCTTTACCTGCATCGGTCAATTCAGCAGCAGAGCTGGTGTCAGATGGACGTTCCGAATGACGCATCAGGAATACGACACGGTCGTCCGGTTCAAGTGACTGGTACACCGTCTGTATATAGTTGAACTCATCCAAGGCAAACCCCGGAAGCGGTTCCGGTGGAAGATGTTCCGGTTCAGGTTTCGGCAGTTTTGCAAATTGTCCAGATACCCGAATATAATGCCCGTCATACCGTATCATAACGATCCTTCAATCGGTGAATCCGATACTATTAGCTTATTGAACGAAATAGCCTTACGGCGTGTTTTCCATTCCATACCAGAGATATGGTCACTGATAAGATTTACACGTACGGCCTTAATTGCGGACAAGTCCAAATTACCGCAGATCGCAGTAAAATCAGTTGACGCAAGGGTTGCCCATGTAGTAGGCACCGAGCCTGACGTAACCGACGGATCATTATATACAAGTTCGGTAGACGATTTGCGATACAATGCAGCCCAGCTAGATGTATTCCCGGATGCGTCTTCAAAACTTATTACAAGCACCGGGTTACTACTGTCAAGTTCAATACCAAGCACGGTAGTACCACTAGACCTTGCTCGGCATTCCAGTGAACAGAATATCTGTCCTGTACCGCTGCAATCAAGTGCATCATCCAACTCAAACCGAGAATAATATATATCCGTTGCAGCGGTAGAACCGTTTTCGTTCAACACGACAGTTGCATTCGAGTCATGCATGCCAGTCAGATACCATCCGCTGGTATCTGGACCCAAATTATCAGCCTGTGTACAGTCATTTGTCCAAATCTGGATTACTTGCTTTACAGGTTCTGAAATCATGACATTGTTAAATTCCAGTGGATTTCCGTTATACGTCAAAATCATAGTTGTAGCCCATTCATGAAAATATATGGAAAAATATTATACTTTGTTCCCAACTCAGTGTTATCAGCCGTTGGTATGGCCCATTTATTCACCGGATCATTCATTGGGAATTCTACATAATTACGTTTATAAACGTCAGTATCATAATGTTGCCTGATATGCATGATTGTAGATCCACGGGCAACAATACCAGAATACAAGGTTGAATCATTTTTATATGCAACACCCGGGACGGACGTGCATAACGGGTAGATACGGTTCGACGCATCATCCCATTCATCAAGGTCACCACCCATTGACTTCATATTGCATGCATAGAACAACTGGGCACTCCAGCCAACCGGGATAGAAATGTCCGGCGTGGATTCAGGAACAAAATGATACCGATAAAAATCTGTTCCGTCTACGGTCAATACATCATCCAACTCAGACTCAGGATCAGAAACACTTATTAAATTAAGGAACTGCATACTATCGGCAAACGAAAGTTCACCGGTTTCCTGATCGATATTACAATACGCTGATCGAATACTGTCGATTGACGGCAATTTAGCCGTTTGTGGGAAATACATATCATACGATTCAATCGTAATCGGATTATCAAGTGGATTGTACGTAACAATTCCACAAGCACACGCAACGTCAGTATTACGAGAATACTTAATGAGTTTTGCCGGCATGTTCGATGTCGACCCAAGCCTATTTGTCTGGTATTTCAGGTATTTATCATCGTATGAAACATTTACTATCATATATAGACCTATTTAGAAGCATGTGCGGTATAAGCAAATTCATCGACAGTAGCATAATCGATTACGTCTGCGGCAGCTAACATATCGATATACTTAGTAATGCGGGCCTCCGTCAAGAATGCGTCTGTGAATCCCGGTGTCTGTAACATCTTGCTCAACGCATGACGAGCTTCTCTGAAAGATCCGGTCTGGATCATACCGATAACGCCGGCAAGCTTTACATACATATCGTCAGGCGATGATTCAACAGAGTCAAAATCAGTTAAAATGCATTCTTCTCGGAACAACGCTATGAACTCATTACCTACAGCGATATTGTACATGATCTGCCCCGGACGGCCATCAATCTTCGCTATCTTATTGCACATATTGTTGTACTCGCTGATGAAACGTTCCTTAGAAATAACTTCAGGATCCTTTGACCCACTTCCATCAAGAACCGACTTCACCTCGTGTTCATCATAATGTTCCAATATGTCAGATAGGTCACTTGTCCAGAACGGCACATTATTGTACACACACTTACCATCCACATATGTTATTCGGTTGACGTAATCCATACCCAACTCCGTTAAAAAATAAAAGTTATCTCGTTCCAATTTATTGTCAGATACGTATTGCTGCGCAATCATTGCATTATCAAATATGCCATACAGCTTGCGTAAACGTTTTTCTACTAGATAAACCATGGTATCTCCTTAGCCAAACTTAAACTTGACATCGATTTTATATGATGACACAACGACATGAGTATAATCAGCATCTTGATTATAAAAGCTAAACGTAGCCATATCATTCGTTGATGACGATGAATATGAACAAGTGCCCATAAAATTATACTGATTCGAACTAGCACAGGTTCCTAAAATATACCTATGCCCGGCGTACAATGTAACTGAAGACGCTGTTGATGGCGCATATGTATACGAGAATAACTTATCATCTTCAACAGTACGTATAGGAGTTTCAGCTGCGGTTTCCGTCATCTTTATGTCGCATATTTTAGTCATCGCCGTCATATTACTACTATCTACTTCCCTAATCTGTAATGCAGCTGACGCAGTACCAAATGAATAATATCCACCCGGTGCCAGTGCGGTATAACTAACCAACACAACATCAGTAGACGGCGAATAGTCAATCCATACGCCAGTACCACCTTCAGAAAGCTTTACAGAATGATATGTCTCATATTTGACAATAGTGAAGGATTTACTAACCGGCATTAATTTATTATTGTTCGTTGTAATACCTTGAATAGATAATATGTAGTCACCAGCGTCAAACGATTCGACCGACAATAATTGATAGCCTGTTGCCCCTGAATGACCGGCATCATCCGACCAGCTGTACTGTTCGATGTTATCGGAATAATCAACACCGTTATTTTTTATGTCCCATGTCAATATATGATCTATCTCGATGTAATCAATATTCATCGATATATCAAATCCGAAACTTAACGACGTGGATGGGGATTTTACCGATTCATCCTTACTCGAAACAGCGATAATAGATATCGTCTTTTGCGACCCATCACTAAAATCCATGTTGGTAATAGGAATTGTAATATCGGATGTAGTATACGTAGTTACACCATCAAATGTATATTCATAGTGATCGACAAATGACGGTCCACTAACATCAAACCCATCACATATTACACTATCAATACTGATTTGTTCATTAATGGGATCAAACGACGCAGTGATCACTGCACGACTAATGGGATCGTCAACAAATACGTCTTTTGTCTTTATATCCAACAAACAACGTACGTCCAGCATTGTAAATGGATCTTCACTGTCCGCACCAACTATAGTCGGGATACGATAATCCTCAACACGACATGTCTGCGCAATCAATGCATTGTCAGCCAACACAATTTTATTATGTTCATACTGATTTTCCGCATGTGTACTGATCATAAAATAATATATACCATCATCAACAGGAATGCCGTCGGTTTGATCAATTGCAGCAACTTTCACTTCATATACAATTGCACCTTTGTCAGTAACATATTTACTCGGATTACATCCACTGTATTCAAGATTATTACCGATTGACGCAACTGTCTTGACGCCATTATCAGTGATTTGGCAAATTACGGCGTACATCGGGTCAACAACTTGATCCACTGTAACAAAAACAGAAAACGACATAATTCTGGCAGTATCCACATGTATACGAGCGGCAGGATACGAATTGCCAGTGCCGCCAATATCAAATGTTTCTACCACAGAAGAATCTGATATTTTTTGCCAAATCAGCTTAGTGCCATAATATACCGCACCAATAGGTGTCTTACCATATGTAATGGCACCCATATTTTGATAACTATCAAATGTAATACGTCCTTGAACCGGCATGAGATTAAGCCCTCATTACTACAAAGTGCAGCTTTCCATCATCAACGGACGGCGTCCAGTCTGGATCCGTTTCAATCACTGTCGGAATACTAAGTGAAATCTCGATAGCCGATGTACTGGTATTTTGTGTAAGACTAATGCCATTTCCCGCCGAAACCGGTATTGTTTCACCTATATCATCTTGCGTAGCAAGCATATTCGTTTCAGCTACAGCTGTTTCAGGTATTACCGACTCAATTGTGGAAACACGAGATTCATCCCACCCACCGGTCGCATTGATTACAAGTTTTCCTTCGGCGCTGGTATCAAACGATATATTCGTGCCTTCAGTCAACGCCATCGGCGATGTTTTCAAACGAATCTTATTGTCATCAGTACCGTCACCAGTAATCGTTATATCGTCAGTTTCAACCGAACTAATACCACCGCCTGATGCGGAAATCTTCAAAACTCCCTCTTCAGAATCATCAAACGATATATTCGTTCCGGCGGTTAGCGACCGTGGTGACACCTTCAATCGAATTTTATCAGTATCGGTTCCATCACCCGTTATAGTAATATCATCGGTTTTTACAGAACTAATTCCTCCACCTGTAGCGGATATCTTAATCTGGCCCGGGATAGATGTATCGAACGAAATATTATCGCCCTGAACCAAGTCAACAGGATCCGCAATGCTATCTATGGCAGTCTTGACGTCAGACGATAAAGTTAAGTTTTTAACGGTGTCATCGGTCAAGTCAAATACGTCAGTGTCATATTTAACGGAAATCGTATTATTATCCGTTGATATCGCTGAGCCGGCTGTATAAGAGCCTCCTGTTGTAATCGCTACCTTATGGTCAGCATCCGGTGTCACTTCAGTACCATTCACACGGATTCCAGCTATCTTGGCATTCCAACTATCAATATCAGTAGTCTGAATGTTATGTGCCGCTGACTCAGTAAACACCGGGTCAGTTTCACTAGTAATTGCCGAGTCAAGCTTTTGCTTGTCTGTGTCAGTAAAATCATTTTTAGATAAGCCATATCCAGCTTGCGTATCGACCTTGGTAGAAAGCTGCTGTGTCAAATCAGATGCAAGAACATAATCACTTAATGTAGGCTTGTTGTTTAAATCATTATAATCACCCGAAAATGCACCTATATTTTCCTTGACCTGAGCCTTTTCAGCGTCGCTAAGTGTCTGTCGCTTACTTAATACATCATAATTTCGTATAGCCATAATTAAACCCCCTTCGAATGATCGGCATCAGTAGTTTCATCACGAACGATATTCAATTGAATAAACGGAATGAACGACCATCCTTGCACGTTGGTAATCGATCCAGCATTAACAAGACGGCCATCCAGATAGAATCCGCATGACGACGGATTCCCTATATACCCGATACCTCGTGCAGGTTTATATGATTCACCAGATATTAATATCGGGCTTAGTTTATAACCAGCAATACTGAAGCCAAATTCGGTACCATTTCCACTAAATGCAACTGCAACCCAGTTGAACAAACCCTTACCAGCCAAAGGCATTCCATTCAATGACGTACTAAGTGATGCTGAATCCCATTCGTCATTAATATTCGTCTTATACTTAATGTAATGCATGGCAGAAGACTCCGACAGATTCAGATCAAATACACCAGATGTTCGGTCATATTCTACCCATGAAATCTGACCCCATGGCACCGCCTTGGTAAAGTCGGATACAGCAGCGCCATAAAATACAAAAGATGCATACAGCGGTGAGTTGGCCGAGCTTGGATCTTTAGTAGGCATGATCGATATGTTCTGTATTCTACCTGAAGGTAAATTGATTGGGAATACGGCTACATTCGTACAAGCCTGATCAGATCCCATCGCATGGCTACCGACACCCCAGTTTTGTGTAACTTCGCCACCGTATGTAATGTCGTCGTCTGTCGTAAAATTAAGTTTTAGGTTAGATATGACCTGCGGGAACGGGGTTGCTGGCGTAACAGTCGATTCATCATCCGTATCCGAACTGATCACTATACGTTTACCACCACCACTTGACTGCGGAATATCAACAGTATCAAACTTAATACCAAATCCCTGAACAATTTTAGATGATAAATACCCCATTGTGTCATCATCGTCTGAAATGCGAACTTCACCGTCGCACCCTTCAACACCACCACCCGTAGGCTCAACCCAATCAGCCGATATACCACCGCTGGAATCCTCAACCAAAGACATTACCATGCCCTTAGTTTTTCCAGTACCACTTGTCAGCTTCACTTCAATCTTATTTTGACCATTCATTGAGTTTGCCGAGATTGGATATACACTTTCAATCTTGTCGCCCCAATATGCCGGTGGTTCGCCATTAAAAGAAATTTTGCCATCTCCGCCAGTACCCGATGTGGTATCTGCAATTCCGATAGTTTCTTCGACTGCGGTAATACGATATGTCATCACCATCCCGGTTTCATCAACATATGGTTCATCACCGGAATATATCAGTTCATACCCAAAATAATTACGTGTCTTGCCGTCAGGTCCTTCAATAGCGACCGGATTCGTACTAGAATTCTTTACAGTGGTAGAAATTGACACAAAGCTAAGGCCGGTCTGGGAAGGATAATACTCAGCACCCTCAACCAAGCTATTGGATGCGCCTTCACGTTTGATATCGATCTTGTTCAAGAAATGATAACCATCAACCGGTGTACGTGTCAATGTGCCGTTGAACGACATGGTAAACATATCAACACCGTCCACGCCTTCTTCTGTGGCCAACGCATACAAACGATTGTTACGGATAAGGAATCTGACATCGTTTGTCATAATTACATCGGCAATAGACACATCCTCTAGCAAGTTCTGGTTGGTCTGCGTAATAGGTAGATCCTGAACAGTTCCACCAATATAGCCAAGCTCATATCCAAGTGCGACCTTATAATCAGTTGTTCCAGCGTCTGTTGTCGGCGTTACCTTAATGCCGGTTCCAGCAGATACAGTCAAATTCGTTGGTGCATCAACATTTGCAGTAATAGTCACCGTCTTATTAACTACATCCGGTGTCAATGTAATATTACTGCCCGCAGCAAATTTAATTGTATCTTCAGCGGTTGTTGATGGAATTTCGGTCTCAACCGGGCCAGATTCTGATGGTACCACAACAGTGACATTCGAATAGGCTTTATTAGTTTCGCCACCGCCCTCTGTAATTTTAGTCCACCCATCACCCGGTGTGTATCCATATTTAGACCCGGCTTCCATGTCGGTTTCATCGATTTCAATGGTAATCTTATCGTCTTCAGAGTCATCAATACTAAGGCCAGTACCCACATCTAGGTCAGCCGATTCAGACTCTTGAATTTCAGTCCATCCTTCGGTTGGCTGGTATCCGTATGTCTTGCCATCTTCCATGTCGGTTTCATCAATTTCGATGGTAATCTTATCGTCTTCGGAATCATCGATGCTAAGACCAGTACCTACATCTAGGTCGGCAGACTCAGACTCCTGAATTTCAGTCCACCCTTCTGTCGGCTGGTATCCGTAAGTCTTGCCATCTTCCATGTCGGTTTCGTCAATTTCGATGGTAATCTTATCGTCTTCGGAATCATCGATGCTAAGACCAGTACCTACATCTAGATCGGGAGACTTCTGAATTTCAGACCACCCTTCTGTCGGCTGGTATCCGTAAGTCTTGCCATCTTCCATGTCGGTTTCATCGATTTCGATGGTAATCTTATCGTCTTCGGAATCATCGATGCTAAGACCAGTACCTA
>JAKSIB010000032.1 GCA_024399065.1 Fibrobacter sp.
GGTCAAGCGGTGTACGTTCTGTGCCATCTTCGTCAAGAGTTGGCGGTAACTGTTCATACACAAAGCCGATAGGCATGGTAGCGTCAAGATACAGCTGATACGGTGGCGGTGAGTCATCTGTGATATTGTAGTAGGTTCCGTTCAGTTTTTCGGCTTCTGGTAAGGCGTCGTATTCAGCCTGTGTAAGGTTGACTGACTGCAGCGGGTTCATGCGGTCTACTACTGCCTGAAGACTGCTTTTACGGTAGGTATTCTGACTTACGTCCTGAACCAGGATGACGTCATCAGGGTCAATGTCATCAAGATGCGGAAGCTGATTGATAGTTTTAATGTTAGCCGGTGTCAACGGCTGCCCGGTGGTATTTTCCGGTGTGGTTGGATCACTCATATCGTAAGTTTATGCTACGAATTGTAGGTATGTTAGATACCCTACTAGGCAGATTTAATCATGTGGGATTACAATTCAAGGCATGAAAAGACTTACAACCTTACTTTTAGCCTGTTGCGTTCTGTGTTCTTTGTATGCTACAGAAAAAAAGAATAACGCTATCTTTGCAGTTCAGTACGGCAAAACTTCTTCAAGCGGTCCATGTTTAGTTAACACCGGATATGGCATTGTTGATATTGATTACATGGTTGAACAAAGCGGCTTTGGAGTTTATCTTGGTGAAGACTTCTATCTTTCAGACACCACGTGGTTATATTTAAGGACAAATTACACTTTTGTGAACAAGTTCAGACAGCAGGTAAATAATGTGTATATTGACTGTAAAGATACTTTGTTTCTCCCCAATATGTCTTTTAGGTTTGGGGTGGCTGCATATCTTCCAGTAAACAGTAAAAATAGCTTATGCATTGCGCCTTCCGTGTCGCTTGAATTGTACAGTGATGAAGATAGTTATGACGATTATGACTCTATTGATGGCCTTGGACTAAATCTTGATGTGTATACTTTAATTGACAAACTTGTATTAGGTTGCGATTTTACATATATGCCTAATGCTGATATTTCTAACTCTGTCATATCCGGCTCTTACAGAAACCCTATTGCGGGAAAGTCTTTCAGTTACCATATATATGCCGGTTATATGTTTAAAGTACGATAAACAAAAAGCCATAGGACATAAACCTATGGCTTTTTGTTTAGCTTAGATACGTTTCTCGTTTTGTAAACACAACGTCTATAATAGGATTGTACTCTGAAGCGTTTAGTCGTACTGTAGCAGTCTGTATCCTTCCCTTAGGCTCACCGCTATACATAATTCCATACACGCCTATAGAGTCACCTACATGAACTTCGTAATTTTCTATAGTCCTTGTTCTTGTTTCACCTGATGTTTCAGGTATATACATAAGTGGTGATGACATATCTTTGTTTTTTAATATCATCAACTCAGAGTCAAAACTTGTATTTTTGTTATATACGATTTCAAGATTGACATTACCTGAGAAACCAAATGTTATATACTCAATCTGATTACGTCTTGCAGCGTCAGTATATTCATTTAAACCTTCGCAGCTTGTTATAGTTTCTTCTCCAGGTTCTACAATTACGTCAAACATAGTCGCTTTTACCTTTCCACGCACTTCAACGTCATTAAATTCTCCACGGCCATTACTTCCCAGATAAAAACCACTTTTCCCAGGTTCGTAATTACCGGCAATAAAGCCATCTTCTGATACTTCAATCTGATTGGTAAACAGTTTATTGATTAACGCTCTGTTTACGGCAAGGTTGTTTACCAGTAATACAGCCATCGCGTTTGGATCCATACCCAGTAATGACTGTGACGCTTTTAGTGCGTCTGTTACTGTGGCCATTTCGTGAGAAGGGTTGTTGTCAATTTCCCAGTGAATGCCATTCCATTTATACGTCAGCCCATTCTTCCATATTGTTCCGTCAATACTTTGGCCGACAAAAAGTATGTAGTCACCGTTCTTTGCCTTTGGTAAATCAAGGTAGTTGTAATAGTATCCCAGATACCTACCGGTGTCTTCCTGAAGGTTTTCGCGCAGTTCTTCATGTTCGATGTTTGAATAATCAAATACTACTTCCTGCGTTTCTCCATCAAACTCACCCATAACGATAGTATCGTACTGGCCGTCAGGGATACCGATGATGATTGCATCATCACCTTCACCGATGCCGTATACAATACCGTCATCTGCGTCAGTAATTTCAACAAAAGCATTGAATGTAACTTCGCCACTGCTTTCTATTTCTGCCGTTGGTGAAATAAGAATGTTATCGCCATCAGCCCGGAAGGACAGTCCGGTTACTTCGGGGAACTTACCCAGGTCGATAGGTCTTCTTTCAAGTCCGTCAAACCCCATTACAACAGTACGGAAATAGTTTTCAGCTGCCCGCGATTGGTTCACGCTTCCGTTGTAAAAAGTCTGGTACTTGTTAGACAAGTGCAGTGTGGTTCCGCTTTCCTTTGTTATGAAGTCAATTGTTTCGTTGTCGTAAATGATATTACCTAACTGGTCGTACATGACTACGCGCAAACTGGTGGTATCAATAGGAATAGGATAGGACCCTGATAATTCTGCCTTACTGCTCTGATATACCGGTGTGTCTTCACCGTTGCGGAACACTTTGAAGCGTGTTTCATAGGCACGTGTTTCTTCGCCATGCTTCAGCAGTCCGTGGAATGATATATACCCTGGTTCATACTCTGTGTATTCCGGTGTTTCTGCCGTGTAACTGGTTACCATGACTACCGGTGCTGACAACTCCATGACTGGGATGGCGTTCTGATCCGTAAGCCCTGAGTACGATTCTGCGTATCCTTTGGTTATTACGTCCTGAAGTTGCTGACGGCATTCATAGTACACCTGAAAGTACGCGTTGAAATTACTTCTACTGGGAATATCAGTACTGGCAGTCATATCGTCAAATACGTGCAGATAGTTGGTAAGATACCTTGTAAGTGATGTATACGCGTCAATGTAGTTTACATATTCACCGGTGATGGTTACTCCGGCTGCTTCTGCGGACCGGATAAAAAGCGGATACTCCGTTTCAATTACCAGTACTTCCTTTTTCAGTGTCTGCTTTTCTTCTGACGTGATTGTCTTATCGTCTGAAATATCCGTATAACGTTCCTGGTTCTGGGATACTACAGTTACCTTCTGCTCCAGTTCGTCTATCTTCCGGTCGTAAGTAACGGCTCCGGCTCCGTTGAAACCGTTACTTTTAAGAATACGGATGCTGTCTACTACCAGTTCCTTGCCGGCCATGTTTTCTTGCTGAGTCATGTTTTATCTCCTTCCCCAAAGTGCTTCAGGATTAAAATCTAAACCTTCTTCGTTATCACCGATACCAAAAGTTCTTAGCAGTTCTTTTGTTCCGCTTACTGGCAGTCCCAGTGTGTAGGCTACGCCTTCTCCAAAGTCTTCAGCAGCTTTAGCGTAGTTGTCTTTTGCTACGTCAGATACTGTTTTAGTAAGTACGTCTACAACCGGGAATAAAGTACTGTTACTGTAGTATCCTTCACCGGTAAGTACCTTCTGCACAACGTTGGTCAGCTGCTGTCCTACTACCGGCACTGAGTCAGTGAACTGGGTAGTGGCATAGAACACGGCACGCTTCAGCTTTTCTTCCGGTTCATCATCGCTTCCGTCCCCGGTAAGCAGTCCGCTTACTACTGCGTTAACAAGGATTCCGGCAGCGGTGTATCCGATGACTGCTCCGGCAGCCTGACGGTACTGGTGATTACGGATCTGATACGGCAGGTCAAAACGGATGTTCTGATAGATTACGTTCAGTGAAGTCTGGAACTGAAGCAGTATCTTTGCAATTTCAGCACTGTTCTTGAATACCGGTGATAGGTCTGCCTTGCGTCCTGACGGCTGAGTAAGCCGTACTACGTCATCTGCATAGGCAATGGCTTCTGTTTCAATGGCTTCACTGTCTTTGTATCCATCTGCCAGTGGATCCATGTTCTTCTGTGCCTTTTCGATTTCAGCAGTCTTCTGCTTGTATGCTGCATACCATCCCGGTGCTACCGATACCCAGTCTGCCCATTCAAGTCCCTGCATACCTATCTTATTAAAACTGGCAAGACTTGCTTTTACCTTGTTGTCTGCGTTCATCTGAGCTTCTTTAATCAGGTCGATGATAGGGTCAATAGTACGGTTGGCCATAAATACGGACCGGCTTTTTACAAAGTCATTCATGCCGTTATAGTCTTTAATAAACTCACCGATGGCTGTCAGATATTCTGCCGGTGATACATAAGCCATAAACGGCCATGGGCTTGTGCATAACTGCTTGATGATACCGGAAGTCTTCCATGCAAGGTATGCCGGTGCAGTCTGTCCACGCATAACGTGTACCAGGGTATCAAGTGCAGTTTTCGGCTGTCCCTTATTAGGGTTGGCCAGTTCGTTGATATACTCCTTAATATAGTTGTTTGCGTCCTGGCCGTACCGTGATGCAATGGCTTCACGTGTAGCGGATGCTGCCTGAGAAGTATAGATTGCGTTCAGGTCGCGTACCAGTTCACCATAGGCAATGAAGTGTTCTGTCTTTTCCATACTGTCTGCCCAGGTCTTGAACAGTCCTAACTGGACCGGCTTCTGGTTAGTTGGTGAAATTTCTACACGGTTCTTTGTCATGCCACGTCCCACGTAATTTGACGGTGTACCGGTAGTATTGGCAAGTATGTCTTTTGCTACCTGCTGTTCGTTGGTATCGCCAGTCTGTTCAAGGCGGTACAGTGGTACGTAGGCAGATACACGGTTAACCGGTGAGTTGAACACGTCAATAGATACGCGGTTAAGTCGTTCGTACTGCTTTTCGTAGTCGTTCTCAATTACCTGAACAAGTCCCGCAAGGTCTTTGTCAGTATTGATGATTCTTTCAGCGTCCAGAAGTACACGGTTGAAGCGGTTTTCTGCATTGGCCATAAACCACTTAATTGCTTCCTTGTCTGCGTACTTCTGTTCATGCTGCTTTACTGACTCCTTTTCTTCGGCAGTCGTAAAGTTACCGTACATAACGGCAGCCTGTGACATTTCGTCCATGTTGGCAATGTAAATGTACAGTAGTTCATCGGTGGTATAAGTCACGTCCTGACCGTCCATGAGTCCAGGATATGTGTGCTTCTCTACCAGTTTTTCCATGGTGATACCATGTTCTTTCATGTAGTCCTGTACGTGACGGCTTCTTTCGTTGATAGCCTTCTGCTCATCATCCCATGCCATGTATTCGCTGAAGCATAACGTGTCAGTAAATACGCCTTCGGTCCAGTTATCCATTACGCGTGCAAAACGTCTTACGTTTCCGGTTCCGCGGTCTGCTGCCATGAACTTCTCACGCATGGATCGCTTTTCAGCAGCTGAAGCAGCAGTACCTTTACCCTGTGTTCTGAGTCCCAGGATTTTAGCAATTTTCTCCTGCTTCTTCTTGATTTCTTCCGGTGTATCATCGTCTTCAATTCTGATACCGGTATCTTTAACTGCGTCCTGGATACGTCTTCTGAGTTCTTCGTATCTGTCCCGGCGTAACTGCTGACGGCCTGCGTAAATCTTCTTTCCGTCTTCGTAGATGGCGTCAATGTACCGTGCCAGTTCTTCTGCCTGAGCAAGTGTCCATTTATTCATTGGCGTATAGCGGATACGTGCAATAACATCCTTTGGCAGTGACTCATACACGGTCTTCATGTTTTCTTCAGTGACGGTACCGTTCTTTGCAATGAAACTGTGGATTGCTGACTGACGCTGCTTCTTCAGTGCGTCAAGGTTCAGTCTGATTACATGGTCGTTGGCTCCCAGTGCTTCGATAAGGTCGTTTTTCATCTTAGGCGTCCACTGACTGAAGGGCAGTCCTTCATCGTCTGACATTGCGTCCCTAAGATTACGCAGTACGCGCTGCCCCCTTGCTCCGGCTTTTCTACTGGTAAGCGTCTTGTCTACTTCATCACGGAAGTCGCTATCCATCGTGTACTGGTTATAGATTTCACTGGCAGTCACTTCTGCTTCACCTAACCACAAGTTAACGCCATTGCGTACCCAGTGGTCGATAAAGTTCTGAATAGCAATGATTTTCTTAGCTTCATCGTAGTTTACGTTGGTGAAGGATACTTTACGTACCATGCGCTTAACGGTATTGGTACGCAGTTTCTTCATTTCGCGCAGTGCGTCTGCTTCTGCTTTCTTTTTCTGCTGAAGTACTTTCTGCTTCGCTCTTTCATCAGCCTTTGTAATGATTGCTGCAGCGTCACGTTCACCGGCAAACATTTTCTTCAGGCTTGCGATACGGTCCATAACGGTGTTGTAACTTCCGTTTTCGGAAGCGTCTACTACATTACTGGTAGCCATAGCACCGGCTGAAAGTCCGGATGATACACGGCCGTTGCCTTTAAGGTTCCGGCCCTGCATTTCAGCAGCCATTTCCTGAAGCCGTTCGTATTCTTCAAGTAATGCTTTCTTCTGTGCATTGTTGATACGTGCAAGGTCTTCGCGATACTCTGACTTCAGTCTTTCAATTTCTTTCTTCAGTTTCTTGTTGTCAGTGTCTACTACCTTAATATAGCGGTCAAGTGTAGCGTCCATCGGAAGACTTCCTGACTCAATCTGCTGACGGATCTGCTCATCTTCAACGGCTTTCACTGCTTCGCGTCTTTGTGCCGGTGTCATTGCGTCCAGTTCAAGTGCCATTTCTTCCGGCATTACTGAAGTGTCTACGGTGTACTCCATACCTTCTGGTACTGCAAGGTTGGCGTCACCAAATACTTCAGCGTAGATTGCACGGTATTCACGCGGTGAACTTTCAATCATGGTAAGCAGTTTCTTTTTCTGCGTATCATCCAGGTCGTTGGTATAGTGTACCGGGTCCGCCATGACATTTCCGGTAAATCTCTGCATATCCCTGATACGGTCAAACTCTGCAGCTTCTGTTTCATCTGACGGCTGATCAAGCTGCATACCCATATAACGCCTAGCGCGTTCAAGGAAGTCTTCAAGGTATCCAGGCTTCTTGATAAGCTCTACAAATTGCTTGTCTTTGTCTGCCTGTAACTCAGGGTCTTCTGCCGGTTCTGCGTTATAGATTTTCTGTGCTGACTCCCATGCTGACTTAAACCAGTTCTGTTCTGATACGTCATCCCATGCTCCTGACAATACGCCATCGGTATCCATTGCCTTAGCATACTCATACCATTCTTCCCATGACGTAAAGTCTGCGGCTTCTTTCAGTGTATCTGCGTCAAGTTCGTCCTGAAGATACTGGAAAAGAATAGGTGTACTTTTAATGCTTTTTTCTTTTTTCTTGTTATCAAGGTAAGACTTTTCCTGTAACAACTTAACAAAGTCAACGAACTGTGCGGTAGTAAACTTGTCTTTATACCACTTATCTTCAAACTGGTATCTATTGTTAGTTGCCAGTACTCTTGTCCATTCAGTGAACTTTGCTACAAAGCGCGCAAATACTTCCTTGCTGCTCATGTCATATTCACTTGTTGCTTGAGCAACGTCTTCAATGCTATCAAGCAGAGTAAAGAAGTGGTTAAAGAATGACTTCAGGTCAGTATCTTCTATATCTTTTGTTGCTAAAAATCTGTTTTCGGTCAGATAGTCATCACGGCCAAGTAATTCTTTTCCCCATTTATTGTCGATATAGTGTCCTGTTTCGTGGGCTACAGTATTCTGTCCGTCATGTCTGATATAGATGGTTTTTTCTGACGCTTTATAATATCCGGCAGCGTTGTTGTGCCCCGGTGTTTTATCATTGAATACGTATGTAAGTTCTGAATAGTCGATATGAGTATCAAGCGCAAGCATTGTGCTTACAATGTAATTACGCTGCCATTCAGAGCTTTCACCTTCAATACCTTTAACCATATTACGCAATTCATCTTCAGTAATTGTCCATGATTTCAGAAGATGTGAGTTTTCAAGGCCGGTCCACTGATTAGCGCGCGAAACACCGTTATTAAACCGCATAGATGCTTCGCGTACTTTGTTTGGATATAAAGTCCACTGCTTAATTTTTGAGTTTACTTCAGACTGTGTAAGCCCTACTGTTTCTGCAAAATCAATATTATGTGCCTTTGTTACAAAGTCAGCCCTTGCTTTGTTTACTTCGTCTTTGTTTGTTTTTGTTACTCTTTGTGAAGCCTTTTTTAGCAGTTCTACACTATCTTCGTCAATTTCTTTTGGTGCATAAAACTTTTCGTCATTAGTATCAAACTCTTTTGACAGGTCGATAGTGCTTTTAAAAGCTTCTTCTTTTTTCTTTCCGGTAAGAGTTCCGTTTTTGTACGCTTCTACAATATCGTAGATTGTCATTTCTCCGTCATACAATTCCTGGAACTGTTTGTATAATGGATTGATATATTTATCCATTATCACATACTCGTTTTCAATGTACATTGCTACATCATCAACGCCTTCTCCGGCAAGCCATTCATCTCCATTTTTATACTGGCCGTCATACCACTGTTTGATATTGGATACAGCAAAAGTTCTCTGGATCATTTCTTTTGCTCTATCCATTGTCATTGTCTGGTTTACTCTATCCTGAAAAGTATCTTCATTATCCTGGAACAGAATAGAGTCGTTTTCAGCGTCAAAGTTACCGTTGTTATCGGTGGCTGATTTAATCTGTGACGAACTGAATGAAACGTATTCATCATTTATGAAATTGCGTTTCATTTCTTCTTTTGGGTCTATGTTATGTTGATAGTCACCATAATCGTTGTATACATTCCTGATTATGATTCCGTCATATCCTTCTTCACGTGCCTTATATGCTTCTTCATCAGTAAACGTATCAATTACGCTATCGCCATTTTCATTAAAACCCTGGAAGTCAGCACCGTTAAAGTCAATGACTTTAGGATTTTTAAGACTCATAAATGAAGCATAGATACCACGCTTATCCGTTCCGTTTATTGCAATTTCTTCAGTGCCGGCATAACTTACGGCCTGTGCTTTATTTGGTGTAAAGAATGAAAGATTACCGTCTTCAAAGTTGAAAGTATCAAAACCGCTATGCTCTGTTCCATGGTATACAACCATCGGCTCACCGTTTTCGTCTACAACTTTTGAAGCGTTTTGTGGGTCTGATTCCCAGTCACCAAACCAGTTCTTGAATGATTCAGTGCGTACCTGAAGCCACTGATTTTCTGACAGTTTTGTGTCTGCTCCGTTAGGTGCTTTCATCCACTGGTCGGTACCTTCGTACTGCGCTCTAACTGTATCAGATTCGCTTGAATTGTATTTTGACTCAATAGCCTTAGCAGTTCTGATATTGTCTTCAAAGCCATCGTAAGCAGATATAATATCTACAAGTGAGTTGCCTACAGCCGATGACGCAAGTAACTCTTTAAGTCTTTTGTACTGCTGAGCTTTGTTTGGCTTCTTGTTTTTACTCCACGATCCGCCATTCATAACTTCACTAATAAATGATGGTATTCTTCCTGAAGCCTTGAATGCTTCGTAAGTATCTCCGATATTTCTTGCCCATTCCGGAAGGTCACTAATATCTACGTTATCAGACTTTGGTTTTTCTTTCAGTTCGTCCCAAAGGTTCTGAAGTGCAACGTCATAAGTAGTAGCATTTCCGCCAGTACCAGGTCTGTTGGTGTTTTTCTTTCCGCTTCTTAAATCATAGTCTTCATAGCCGTTAAGGCCATCATAACTTGGTGGAAGGTCGTGGTCTGAAATACGGATTTTTAATTCATCGACATTGTATTTACTTTCTTTTCCAGTTTTTTCTGAGTAGTTAGTAATAGTAATGTACTGACTATTGCTAAGGGTAGAAGCATCTCTGCGTGTTTCATATCCCCATGAGTTAAGTCTTTCTTCAAGATAGTCTGCAATGGCGATTGCTTTTGTAATGCCGTGTTTAATTCTTAACATACCATTACTATCGGTATCCTGCGTCTGAAACAGATAGTTATTGTTTACAACGTCACTGAGCTTGTATGCTCTGCGCTGTGCTGCAGTCAGGTTCATTCTTCTCTGGGCAGCGTGTGCATTGCGTTCGTAAGGGTCAGTAAGGAAATACTGGACGATACCGCCATCGTCTACCAGGTCTGCGTAGTACTCTTTGTTGTTAAGTTCTACGGCTTCCATGGCGTAGTTAAGGTCACTAAAGAAGTCACCGTTGTATCCTGCTGTATTTACTTTAAGGTCAATGATGTGCTGCAGTTCGTGTACCAGTGCACCCTGAAGGTCTTCAAGGTTCTGTACGTAGGCAAGGTTTACGCCAATGCCACCTTCAAACTGTACGGCACGGATTCTGCGCGGATCATACACGTAGCCTACACGGATGTTCTTCAGTTCCGGCTTTGCGGTGTAGAGTTCACCGGCTTTGTAGATTTTTCCTACAGTGTTCTTGTCTGCGTTCAGCAGTTCAAGCTGCTTATCCATTGCGTACTGAAGCAGTTCAAGATTCTGGGCAGTTACTCCAGGGTTTGCCATTGCACGGCTCATAAATGAAGCAGCGTTGATGGCTTTCTGCATACCGTCACGGTCAATAATTTCGTTCTGACTGTCATCAAGTTCGTACTGGAATACACCGTCAGGACCTTCACTGTACCCAGTAAGCTTACGGATGGTTTCTTTATCTGCACCGTTATCGCGCATTTCTTCTGCACGGTCGTACAGTGTCTTTACACGGTCCGTCAGGTTCATTGCACCTTTAACGTCAATGAACTGGTACAGTTCGTTAAGTACGTCATCACCGGCTTTGTTGATTGCTTCTTCTACACGCTCTGATACGTCTGCATTTGTGTCATCGATTACGCTTTCATTTTCGTTCAGTTGTAAAGAATTATTTGACAACTGGTTCTGTGATGCGCGTTCATTCTGTTCTACGGCTCTCTGCGCCTGTGCAAGTGCAGTAGATGGGTCCGCAAAAAGCCCTTCGATAAAGTCTGACAGTTCAGGATTGAAGTCAATCTTACCCTTTAATGAATTGTATACACGTACCAGTGCCTGTGCCAGTTTACGGAAAAGTGGTTCTGCTTCGCCTACTGCCTTACCTTCAAAAGCATAGCCCTGAAGTGCATAGGCAAAGTCTTCTTCGTTCTGTCTGGTCCAGTTATGGTCGGTTACATTAAACAGTTTTTCAGCCTGCGCCATTTCATCGGCAGTAAGCAGTCTGCGGAAAATATGTGCGTTTTCGTGCACAAAAGTAGTAGCGTCACCTTTCTTTGCAGCGTAGATAATGCCCTTTGTGCTTTTACCCAGTTCTTCAATATCTACATAGCCACCTATATTGTCGGGATTCATACCCTGACTAAGTGCAGTTTCGTATGCTTCACGGCTTGCTTTATCAAGGAACAGTTTTCCGTTGAAAATATCCATGTCATATTCTGCAAGGGATTTTCCGTGCTTATTGGCAAAAGATTCTACCAGGGCGATGCCGGTACTGCGCTGCTCTGAAGTCATGGATGGAATTGCTTCACGGATCTGCCGGTCCCATGACATTCTTGTTTTCTGATTTGCTACTTCGTTTTTGTCAGCAAAGTAGTTCAGTCCGTTCTGACTGCCCCGTACATTGTTGTTTACCAGTGACTCACGTACTGACGCTGCAGTATTTCCGCGTGTTTCCCATTCGATATTACGGCCGGCAAACTTTTCAGCGAAGTCGGTGAAAACTTCCTGACGCAGATTTTCGCGTGTTGGTGACATGGTGAAGTCGCTGATAGTGATATTACCGTCAGCGTCTTCGTTGTACATGATGCGTCCGTATTCCTGGTTGCCTTTACCTTTTACGATAAGCTGATTTTCAGTGCTTCCATCTTCGTTAGTGTCGTAAACACGGTCCACGTAGTTAAGGCTTCCGTCTTCGTTCCGGTATTCATCTTCGCGTACCACGCGTCCTGATTCATCGGTAACGGTTTCTTCTACATTGTCTGAAGTATCAATTACTTCTGCTATGTCTTCTGCCAGTGCACGTTCTGCTTCTGCGCGTTTGTTTCTCTGTGGTTCGTAAGCATTCCAGATTTGTTCCTGCGCTTCTGACTTTGCTTCTTTGGTCATTCCTTCGTAAATAGGGCTGTCGGCAGTTTCTTTTTTGAATGCTTCCTTACTATCGATTGTTTCTGCCTTGTTTCCTACATTTGCAAAGTCTTCTACTGTTGCCTTTCCGTCAAAATACATATTAGGTACACCCAGTACAAGTGCACCCAGTACTCCGCCTTTGAAGTTTTCGATTGCTTCATTTGCAACGTCAAGAGATTTCAGTTTGGTCCACGCTGCACCGGTAGCGTCTTTAAGTGAATTGCTTTCTGCATATTTATCAATGGCTGTTGCCAGTGATTTTGCAAGGTCGCTAATAAAGCCCTGGGCAACTTCTTCCTTACCTTCACCAATTGCGTTCCAGATATATCCACCAACCGCAGACCCCGCAGTACCGGCAATTTTACCCATTGCTCCTGACGTGTATACGTTCTGAAAGAATGTTTTAGTTATGTTGTTGTATGCCGATTTTAGTCCTGTGTTTGCTGCCTTTCCGGCTCCAAAAGTAGCAGCGTAAGCAGGCTGCAAACCGTCAAGCGATTCAACCATACCCTGGAATAACGCAGATACACTTGCGATATTCTTGCTAAGTTGTGGGTCGTGGCCATCAGCAGTAAGGTTAAGGTATTCTTCGCCTACCATTGCGTCATAACTTGTAAGTGTGCCCGCTACAATGCCACCGATAGGACCTAAAAGAAGGGATCCGGCTGCCTGAGCCATGATACCTTTGGTAGTGAATGGTGCTGACATTGCTGCGGTTTTTAAGGCTTCGATAGGAAGGCTTCGTGCCTGTTCATCTGAGTACGCAGATATTTTAGCGTCAAGTTCTGCAAGTTCGTTCCTGAGTTCATTTACAGTACCGTATCCGTTGTTTTCTGCTTCCATCAGCTTTTTGCCAATATCATTGCGCTTTAACTGCAGCATACCGATATTGAAGTTATCTGATACTGCAATGAAGTTCGATTTAGGTGTTTTGGTGTCGGACCCACCAATATACTGAGTGTTAAGGGCTGAAAGATTGCTATATGCTTCTTCAAGCGGAATATCAAGCCATTTGCTATACTGAATTGCAGAAGCAACGTTATAACGCATATCTTCTGCTTCTTCAGGTGTAGAAGCGGTTGCCAGATAACTCTGAATTACTTCCCTTTCATTCGTGTTGAGTGGTACAAAATATGTGTCCAGTTCTTCTTGCTGTGCTTCATTTACAGCGTTGTATAACTGTTTTGCACGTGCAAGTTTTTCGGTTGGTGTTTCAATTCTTTTGAGTTCGTCTGACATTTATATCCCCTTATTTTCCCATCATGTCTGCTAAGAATACTTCAGGAAGGTTTTTTAACGTACTTTCGTATCTTCCAGGATAGTTATCCCTTAACCATTCCATGTACTGCTGTTTCTTTTGCTGAGTAGTTTCATTCCACCAGTCCTTAAAGTTGGCTTCGTTCTTAGGTGCCAAAAAGTTAAGCTTATTCTTTTTAAAGAATGCGTCATAGAAGTATGGTACTTCTCCACGTTTATCAAGCGCGTTTACAACTTCAGAAGTCTTTGCATTTTTAATCTGCTGCTCTGTAGGTCCTGTATCATTTTTGCCATTAAGCGTCTGTTCAATCTGGAACTGCATAGCATTACCGCCTACAACGTCTTCTTTCTTAATTCCTTCGTTGCCTACTGTAGTAACAGTTTCCCAGTCTTTGCTTCCTTTACTTCTCTTAACGATAGAGTATGTTTCTCCATCTTCTGACATTACCTTGTATTCATCACCGGTATTACGGTCAGTAAATACTGGGTTTGCAGAAACGTCTGTTGCTGAGTACTCATCACGTGCAACCAGGTCAACGTTATCCCCAACGGCTTTGGTGATTGCTGCAGAGAAAACAAGTGTATTGTTTTCACGCTCTGCTTCTACTCCGTAGGCGTATCCTGCATTGCGCTTTCCGCTCCATAATGCGTCTGAGTCGTTGATAGTATAGGCAGCTTCATCCTTTTCAAGTGCATTTGCTACACGCGCAATACTTCTTGTTTCGCTCTCTCCCCATTTGCGTTCTATTTTGTATGCGTTCTTGTTATCTACGCGCGCTACATAAATAGTACCTACAAGATTTTTCATTCTGTCATGTGCGTTTTTTACTGCGTCAGGACTGTTCCAGTCAGTTTCTTTAACAATATCCCAGTACAATGTGCGAACTTTTGTCATTTCGTCTTCATAGTTGATACCGGCATTTGAAAGTGCGTCTACAACTTCTTTTTCACTGTACTTACCATTTTTGTCAGGTTTTATGCCGGCAAGATTACTGAAGTATTCGTCAAATAGTTTGTTGGTATTTTCCATTTCTACGCCAACTTCTTTAGGTACATATCCTGCCTTTACTGCTTCTTTAGTAAAACTGTTGACTATTTCTGCGCCTTCGTTAATGAAGTCAGTATATGAATATTCATTCATGTCATATCCGGCTGACTTCATCTGATCAACGTAGTCTGAATAACTTATGATCGTAAATGCTTTCTGCGCAGCGTAAATGTTGTCATAATCGCCAGTACCCATAACAAGTTGATTAAGGAAAAGCTGCATATTGTCTTTAAGTATATTGCTTGCAGTTTCTACTTTTACTGCACTGTTTCCCCTTGGTGTTGTTTCGTTTGATGACGCTTTATTTTCTACTGAACTAAGCGTATCTGCCCAGTATTTCAGCCGTTTATCCGGCAATGTATCTGCGTTCATCTGTGACAGATATGATTTTGCATTTGCAAGGTTTTTGCTGAAGTCGCCATCACTTCCCATGGCTATCTGTACGTACAGTTCTTCCATACGGTTGTCGTTGTATTCCTGGGTTTCTCTGCGTTTTGTTTCCCATTTTACTTTAAGGTTTTTCAGCGTACTTTCCGTAATTTTTTTACGGTCCACAAGTCCATTGGCGTCAACGGTACCGCTTGTTGGGTCAATGCGGTTTACCTTGTTACCGTATTCGTCAGTATCTTCATACACGCTGAATGAGTTGGTATCTACGATACGGAAGTCATATTCAGCATCCAGTACGCCTTTAGCAGCCTTTTCAACTTGTTCCCATGACGCGCCATTGCGGATAAGTTCACTTCCTGTGGTTTCTGCTTTTGTGGTGAGCGCACTGGCAATGAAGGTTACGGCATTCTGTGTATACGCTTGTGGATCCATTGCACCGTTGGCAAGACATCCGTTAAGACTGTCTACACCCATTGAAGCAGCGTACTGCATATCTACATTGGAAGTAGCAAGCTGCTCCAGTGTTTTGGAAGCATTCTGTACGATGGCATTCTTCTGCGCCTGAAGCTGCATGGCGTTAACTTTCCATTTGGTGTCCTGGTAGTTCTGGTCAAGAAAATTACCTACAATGCGTGACGCATAAGGGCTTGATACCATGCCTTCAGCAGTGTTTCTGTACTGTGCATAGAAGTCTTCGATGGTTTCGTCAAAGTTATTCCAGTCACCGCGCTGTGATAAGTCTGCCATGGTGGCGTTTAACTTATCATTGAAGTCTAACTGGATATTTCTGATTTCTTCTTCTGCAATTTGCGTGTTCAGATAGTTCTTCTGCTGAAGGATTGCATTACCTAACTGTGTTGCTGACTGAAAAGCCTGTAAAATATCTCCCGCCATCTACTTCCCCTTATAGCACGCCAAAGTGTGGTTTATAGCCCATGTTGCTGTATGTACTGTTGATTGTATTTAACTTGTTCGGTGTTATCGTTGTCTTCTGTCCAAAAAGATCACCCCAGTTAAACTGGAAATTGTTCAGGCCGGACCCAAAGTTATATCCCATTGACGCACCGGTAAACATACTGTTAAGAAGGTCCCATGTGTCAGCCTTGTTTATGTCATACAACTTTTCGTTAAGGTCAATCTGACGCTGATATGAAGTCTGGTCTATGGCGTTGTTGTTTGCAAGGTTGGTCAGGTTATTCTGTAACTGCCGGTAGTTTGCACCGCCTTCAAGGTATGAGCGTCTGAGTTCATTAGCCTGATAGCGTCCCGCGGTGATGTTATCTGCTGACTGCTGAAGCCCCATTGCAGCACGGTTGAGCTGAATATCTGACAGTCTGTCTGCCATATTACGGCTGAAGTCTAACTGCTTATCCATATAGGCTTTCTGCCGTCCGATAGCACCCATGACACTGCTTCCGCGTGTACCTGATAACGCCTGGCTTGAAAGCGCATTACCCATCTGTGAGTCAGCACCGATAATGCTATCCTGAAGCCCCAGGATGTTCTGACGCTGACTAAGGCCCAGTTCTTCAAGTGCTGCGTTATAATCAGAAGACAAGTAGCCTTCGTTTTTCGTCAGCTGCTTATCTGCAAGGGCTGCGTTATCGTAGGCTACGTCTTTTGATATATCAAACTCGTTTTTTAGTGAGCGTACTTTTTCTTCGTATTTTTCCTGAGCGTCACGCTTCTGTGCTTCAAGTTCTTCCTGCTTTGCCCTTTGAGTGTCCGCAGCTTTCGCTGTTTTTCTGGCATAATTAAAAGCACCGATTGTAGCTCCGATTGCTAACCACCACACTGTCTACTCCTTACGCAAGGTTGGCGTTAACTGCCAGTACCGTAATTTTGTTTGGCTTCTTTGACTTGATAGTAAAGAACACGTCTGAATCACTTGTGCCCGGATAGATAACTTTACGCAGTCCGCTATATGGTTCCGCAATTCCGGTGATATGCTCCGTTACGCCATTAGGGTTTACGATTTCCGGCAGATACGATTTGCTGAAGCGGATGACAATATCTGTGATACGCTTCTGCCCGGTAACGTTGTTATTGATTACCGGCATACTGGTCATAAGGCTTTCATACTCATAACCTATATATACATTGTCCACGTACAGGTCTGCTTTGTTAGGTACTTCTGACAATTTTACTGCCGTAGTTCCGTCCCATACGATTGCGTCATCTGTATACTGTGGCCACGTTTCGGCAGTGAACTTGCTCCAACTATCAAGGTATACCGGATTTGTTTCATCAAGGTTCAGTTCTTCCATGTATACTGCGTCATCATATTTGACTGCAGCGTACATGGTATCACTGGCGTTATTACCACGTACTACGGCCACTGACAGCACCTTTCCTTTACCGTGTTCGTACCGGCTCCACCCCATAATGCCGGTAGATTTTTCGTACAGAAGTACTGCAATGGTTCCGTTTTTCTTGGTGATAAGAAGCCGTGAGTACGGATTGTTCATGTAGTCAAAGTCTACGGCTTCAGATTCTTCAAGTATTTCAGGGTTTGCAATGGTGATGTTATTTGCAGTGAATGCTTTTGAGTCTTCATTCCAGTAGTATTCACGTACTGCTCTTTTACCCTGGCTGAAAAAGATTACTGCTTCACCTACGTACAGTGACTGAATGTCATCACTGGAATGTCGCCCATGAAGCGACACGGATATACTGAGCGCGTCACTACCTGACGGTACAACGTACTCACTGCTTTCAGTTCCGATGATAAGGTGCTGTGAAGGGCAGGTCCATTTAACCGTGTCATTCTGGTCTGAAGCAAGTTCAAAGTAGAATGAGTTGTCAGCGGTTGTCATATCAGTCTTCTGAATGTCGTACTCATAGTCATCACTGGTAGCACTTCCGGCTTCCTTCCATAACTGAATTGTGATGGCTTCTGTATCTATCTTGCGTGTTGCCGGCTGACTGATAGTGATTGTGTCTTCAGTGATTGATACCACCTTGGTGCCTACTGGGATACCGTCAGCAGATACGTAGTAGTCGGTTGCTTCTTTCTTGATTACGTTTCTAAGGTCCTGGGTAACGCCAGTAATGGTAAATGAGCCTTGCTCAACGCTTCCGCTGAACAGGTGCAAGTCAGGGTCTTTAATTACGCGTGATACCGTCACGTAGTGGTTGAATGCTTCAAAAGTCGTGTATCGGTCACCTTTCTCGTCCGGTGCACTGCTTGCCCATATCTTCTGTGGCTTACTGATTGTACTGCCTAGCCATAACCGGCCCTGATAGTACGCAACTACTCCAGGGTAATTGGTTGGCGTCTGGAATGTTGTAATATCTTTTGGTGGTAGGTCCGGGTCTTCTTCCGGCTTGTACTGGCCATAGTCATCGATTACTTCAATGTTTGGTTCAAAGTCAAAAGTAAGTTTCTGAAGCGTGAATGCGGACCCGCTTGCAAGTGATAATTCAAACGGTGGGTAGTTCCGGTGTACAAAAATAATACGGTCAAAGTCCTGAACATACTGTACTTCCCTGATTTCTGACAGTGTAAGCGGAAGCCAGTTCACTGTAGTTTCACCGGCAGTCTGTCCGTTATAGAAGTAGTGGTCAGCTGCTTCAGTCGGCTCAACCTTTACTCCGTTAAGCCATAAGTCAATGTATCCGGGACCCATCTCGATTACATATGACGTACTTTTGTTGATGATAAACGGTATCACCCTTGCTTCACCAGTAAGCAGTCCGCAGCGTTTGAAGCCGTTGCGTCTTTCAATGCCACCAGTAGGGATGATGTTAAAGTTTTTCAGCCGGCTTGCTCCCTGATAATATGACTGAAGGTCAGCACGACCGTATAATTTTTCAGACAGTTCACCGCTTGCAAAGTTAGTTATCAGCATCACATACTCCCTACAATTTCGTCAGTCCAGTAGTTCTGGCCTGCCGGTTTGCTCTTTCCGGCTGCCTTGCTTGCCTTTGCTGCAGTCTGTTCAATAACACTGGCTTCGCTGAAAAGAAGGCTATATAACTGCATATCTCCGGTAATTTTCAGTACCATCTTGGAAGCAATACGCGTTTCAACGTACTCCCAAAAGTTCGGATCATACTCCAAAGTCCGGTACCCTGGTATGTCTTCTTCAGGTTCTTCCGGGTCCGTATTTTCTTCAGATGGTTCTTCCGTCTGTTCGTTATTTTCTTCTTCACTTGGCTCTCCTTCTGGGACGGTGGTGTCTTCAATTTCGTCCGGACCGTTGTTATTACTGGGTTCGTTGGTGGCCGGTGGTTCTGCCGGAACTTCCACGGTACCGTCAATTTTTCCGTTGGTGATATACAGAAGGATAGGGTTTTCATCGTTTGTGTACAGATATTTGTCTTCTACAATGAATGGTTCACCGCTATTCAATTTCAGTGCACGTGCGCAGTCAACCGGAAGCGTGTACATATTTGCGTATACGCTAAGATTATCTGCGCCTTCAGTAAGTTCAAGCCGTGCGCGTGTTTTGGCACTGGTCCACGGTGTGCGTGTAAGGGTTTCTAGCATGGTACTGAGATAAAACTCTTTTACGGTTTTCCATGCTTCTGAGTTGTTTTCTATGTCTGCTTCAGTAAGTACCGTCTGTCCGGCTTTAAGCAGTGCGCGGTTTACAAGTTCTCTGTTAATAATCATTTTTAACCCCATAAGAAAAAGCCGGGTACCACACATGGCAGTACCCGGCTCTGGTTCATACTTCTACCATATACCATGCTTTAAGTGACTCATCGCTTAACACGATAATGTCACCCGCTTCATGGTAGGTATTGTCTACGTAGCAGGCCTTGCTGATTTTGTACCGCTTCGGCTTCCTTTCCTTAGTTGGTACAAGTTCAAGGTTGTCTGATACTGAAGCTTTCTGTTTCGGCACGGTTATACTCCGGTGTAGATTTCTGCTTCAGCGGTTCCGGTTTCACCGCTTGAACCTACGTATACGCATTTAAGGTAACGTTTGGTAACGCCAGTGATTACAACTTTTGCGCTGCCGGTTCCGGTAACGGTGGCGGTGGTTGCTACAACGGTGCCTTCTGCAGTAGCGGTGTCTGCCTGATACAGTTTTGCTGATACGGCAGCTTTGGACCCAGATACTGACAGAAGGAAGGTAGTTCCATTTACGTCCTGAGTATCAATGTCGATTACGTTTACACCGGCAGTGGTGGCAGTAGTAGGTACTACTTTACCAAAAGACAGCCAGTGGTCAGGGCGTGATACGGTATCAAAGTTTTTAGCCATTCTCTTTACTCCTTATTACAGTTTTGCTTCGGTGTTCAGAATTGCGTCACACTGACGGAAGCGCATATCGCGGATAGCGGTTACGCGGTTACCCCATGCGTCTTCCAGTGACAGTGCAAGGTTGGTTTTACCCAGGGTTGCAAGGTCGGTTTTAGCCATAACGGTCTTGTTACACAGAATTGAAACAGTGCCAGGACCTTCCGGCAGAACATAACTTGCTTCAATGATTTTCTTTACAATGTCTTCGCCTGAAGCGTTGGCGGGGATATTGCAGATACGGATCAGGGCTTTTGGATGACGAACAGTCAGGCCGTAGTCAGCCTGGAAGTAGTTCTGATAAGCCTTGTATTTGTTTCCGTTTTCATCCAGTGCGTCTACTACACCATCGTCCTGACGGTGTACACCCAGGTCAGCAGCACCGCGTGGGTACAGCATATGAGCAAATACACGGCCCCATTTAACCAGATATACAGAAGTGTTGGTTGCTGCGGTATCGCCATCACCAAACTTGATACAGGTTTCATCGTCTACGATGCTGCGGCGTTTAGCCATACCGTCAATGAACTCACTGCCTGAGTCGTGATCACCGTAGATAATATCCTGGGCCTGGCTCTGTCCCATTGCTGCTACAAAGGCGTCCAGTTCACCCTGAATAAATCCGGCTTTGTCGATTTCGCCATCTACGATGGTTTTATCAATCTGACTATAACCAGTCAGCTGACATACGTAGTCGTAGATTTCTTTAGTCTGTGAAGCACTGTTCGGAGTACCTTCGTTGACTTTGCGGTGTTTAACTGCGGGCAGTGCAGTGCGCTGCAGTGTGCGGTTTACGGTACCGTTATTCGATTCAAATACCGGTGCGTCATATAACATCTGGTTGGTTGATGCCAGGGTTTCGATGATCATGCGTGAATCATCATTAAAGCCGTCCCGGCGTGATGCTTCAAGCATAGTCAGTTTGTCGGTTACAGATAATACTGCCATTTGTGTTACTCCTTGTTAAAGTTTTACTGTGAAGCCGCCACCGTCACGCCTGCTCTTGTACGTGTTCAGTGCTCCGGTTCCGGCAGCATTTGTACTGCCTGATTCCGTTACGGCTTCACCCATCTTAATGAACATTTTTACGATGGCTTCGTTGAACATTGCGCCAGTACTGATAAGTACCTGTGCTACGTCATTGCCACCCCATGCTTTAAGCCCTTTATCAAGCATACGTTTCTTGGTTTCGTACTGCGGACCGTACTCGTCACGCAGATTTTTATCCACGGTTTCGTACTGGGTCTTCAGTTCTACGCGCTGTTTTTCCACCATCTCAATTCCCTTATCTTTAAGGGACTTGTAAACGGCAGAAGCCTGACTGTCAGTAAGGTTGGAAGCAAAAGCGATTTCGTTAAAATCTCCGGCTTCTTCTCCAGTACTGTATTCTTTAGCAGTCTTCGGTTTCCCTAACTTTGTCCAAAAAGCAGTAAGGGCTTCTTCGTCTGCGTCTTCTTTTGGCAATTCGATGCGGTTGCCCATAAGTTTCTGCAGCTCGGTGTAGCTTTTTGCAAGGTCTGAAACAGAATTAAACTTGCTCAAGGTTTTGATGGTTTTTCCATCGCCTTTAAGTTCGTCCGTTAACTGGTCAGTCCAGGTAGGTACTTTTGGCTCGTCCTTTTTAGGTTCGCTCCCTTCTGTAGGTTTGGCAGTATCCGTAGCGGGTGCCTTGTCTTCAGTAGGCTTAGATCCATTCGGGTCGTATCCCATAGCCTGTGCAAGTGACAAACCTTCTCCGGTGGGATTTGTTCCGGCATTGGTTCCGTCTGTTACTGCTGAATTATCCACGGTCTGTGGGTTCTGCATGGTTTCTGGCATTACTTATGCTCCTTGTTTATTGCTGATAACACGCTTTCCGTCATCGCGGTGGTATCTTCAAGTCCTAAGCGGATTCTGAGCAGCTTCTTCGCGTACTCGCATAATGCATAGTCCGCTTCTGTTTCTGCCGGTCTGTAGTACCGTAGGTCAGACAAAAGTACATTCAGCACTATCTTTCCGTCAGGTGTACTGAATACATTACGAAAAGCGCGCTGTACTGCTTTCATCTGTTCCTTGTTGTCACTGTTCTCGTATCCGTCTATACGGTATTCATGTCTGCTCACTGGCTCATACTCCCGGCAAGCTGCTCGTTAAGATTGTTCATAATAGAGTTACCAACTTCCGGCTGATTTAACTGGCCGGCATTGTTCAGAATGTTCTTCTGCATTTCCATTGCCACAGCCTGTTGCTGCATTGCTGCATTCTGTTCAGCGCGTGCCTGTCTGATTGCTTCCACATCCTTGTCTTCGCGGATGGCTGACTGTGGCATACCGTTACCGATAAGCAGTTTCTTCATGGTTTCGTCCTGGTCGATAAGGTCCAGTGATTCAGGGAACAACTGTGCCATAGGTGCAAGGTACTGCAATGCAACGTTGATACCACCGGCCTGGTGATAACGTTTCTGTGCCTGAGCAAGCGGACCCATAAACTCAACTTTAAGGGCTGAATTGCTTTCAGCCATGTTTTCCGGTGGTGCAGGGATTTTCCCTTCATCCCATAACAGATTGAAACTTCTCTGCACAATCTGCGTCAGCGTCTTGTTAAAAGACACAATAAGGTTTGAAAGTACTGCAGCCTTTTCACCCTGTAACTCTGAAACTTCGGTTGCGGTCATCTGACGCTGTTGGTGCTGAAGCATAAGAAAGAAGTCAACGTTAAACCAGTCTTTAACCGTCTGTTTGATTTTCTCCAGAATATCGATGGTGATAGGATAGTTTGCGCCAGTCTGAAGCGGTTCAAGCATATCACCGTTCTTTACGTAGGTAATGCCGGCCGGACTGGTATCAATGTCCAGAATGTCTTCAGAAGCTATCATTGGCGGTCTTGATGATGTCTGCGCAATATCCATCGTTGCCTTATTGGCTTTGTTCAGAAAGATAATATCCTGCATTGCTGCCATTGCCGGTGACTCTGAGTACGCAGTACCAGGGATGTTATCCCATTCAAATACTGCATAGGGGAAGTCATTGTATCCGCTCTCCTGAATGATATGGTCTTCATCCAGTTCCACGTACACTGCAGCGTATGGCATATTCAGACTGTTAGGGATTTCCTTGTTATACTTGGTGCGTTTGAATACGGCAAAAAGAATTGTGATATTATCATTCCATCTGCGTCCGTGTTCTTCCTTGTATGCTTCCTGCAATTTTTCTGAAAGGTTTTCAAGTCCAAAGAAGTCAGCTGCCTTTTTCAACGGCATCAGGTAGGTACGGTACAGTGTGGTTACTTCGTTGTACTCATCAGTATCAAGGTACACTTCATTCATGCGCTGAGCATTGAAGCGCAGTTTCTGCCGGTCATAGTCGTAATCTTCAAGCATGGTTCCGTGTCCGATTGTACACGCATTTTCTACGATTGCTTTTGCTTCTGAGTACAGGTTGGACCGGTTGAACTCTGCGTACATGATTTCTTCAACTTCATCAAGCCACCGTTTAACGCCATAGCGGTCCAACATTTTTTCATCTTCAAGGGTCAGCTTAAACCATGCGATATTGGGGGAAATAGAATATCCCAGTAAGCCGGAAGTCAACGTGTTCATGTAATTACACGGATCTGAACTGTAGCGGACCGGTGCTTTAGGAATGGCTTCAAGGGAAGCCCAGTCGTATACGCTTTTGGCTACGTAGTTCTGTGCTTCCCGCCATCTATCTTCAAACTTGGCTCTCTGGGTTTTCATGTAGGCTAACTGATATTTGATAAACTTCAACAGTTCGTCTTCATGTTCTGTCAACTCTTTCATGCTTAAAGTTAACCATAACAGTCAGCCATTCGTTAGATACCCTATTTTTCTTTTACGCGTTCAGCAATAAAAGCAATAAGTGCTGATACTGCTGCTACAATGGCAGAAGTCAACACAAGTCCGTTAGACAATTCTTCAAGTGTTGCTCCACCGATAATAAGTACTACTGTATCCAGTGCCAGTACCACCCATGCCACAATCTGTGTCCATTTGTTCTTTAGAAAGTCCATAAACTTCTCCTTTATATCAATTACCGTATTCTCCGGTAAAAGTATCCCAGTTCTTCTGTCTGTGATTGTTCTGCCGTTCAAGGCTTCTGTTTTGTCTGTTGATATACCTTGCCGGTGTTTTAACGAACTCTGACATAAGTGCATACCGGCATTCATCGTAAATATGGTCTTCCATTGCGCTATCAATGTCTTCAGGTCTGTTCGGGTCCGGCAGAAGCAGTGGTATGGTTTCGATAAAACCATAACAGTTCTGGAATACCATCAGCATAGGCCTGCCGTCTTCGTCCGTCTGTTTGAAATAGTCGTGTACCATCGCAATACCGTTCAGCCGGTCGTGGTTACCTTTAATCATCTCCCACCCGGCACTGGCGAACTTCTCTGCAATAGATAAGTCATCAGCATCCGTCTTACTCCATACGGCCGGGTCTGCAACCATATACTTTACGCCTTCTGCTACTGACAATTCCCATGCTCTCTGTGCTACCTGTGTGGCTGACTCTTTGGTACCTACGTTCCGCTGCCCTGGTTCGCAACCATACATTTCACGGTACCTGATTACACGGCCATGTGCATTTACTGCATACCATCCGATTGAATAGGGCTTACTGTATCCCCAGTCCATTGCAGCGAACTTAAACCATAAACCAGGTTCAAGGCTGAAAGGTTTTATAACGTGCTTCATTGTGTCAAACTCACTGAAAACTTGTCCGGCAACTACGTCCCAACTACCCATACGCAGTGCTTTGTAAAGATAGTCCGGAAGCATACCCAGTGCGTTTTCATACTCCTTATCCTTCTGTATCAGGATTTGATTGTCATCAAGTGTAGATGGAATATAACACCGGCTCATTGTTCCACCGTTCTGAAGTGGTATGTGGTGGATAATATACGGCTCTAGCATTGCCCACCGTGCACGGATCCATCCGTGTCCTACACCGCCAGGGTTACACGTTGCAAGGGCTTGCGTATGTACACCGAAAGGACTGCGTAAACGGCTGAACATATAAGTCCAACAATAGTCCGTAGCGTAGTTACCCAGTTCGTCAAAACATATCCATGAGTACTGGTGTCCCTGATAGTGTCTTACGTCTTTATCGCGTTCAAGGTGGCGGAACTTCAGCGTAGCACCGTTAGGGAATGTGAAGGTAGGCTTTGTGTGAATACCCTTTGGTACTGCACCCATTGGCCGGTACAGTGCTTCTGCTCTGTCGATAAGTTCTTCAAGTTCTCCAACTTCCTGACGGAAACAGATTCCCCTGTGGGCATAACCGTATTTAGTGACGTTCTTGAGATAGTCACCCAGGGCCCCATCTGATTTACCGCCGCCTGCAGCTCCGCCATACATTCTGTCCTTTGCGGGACACGCCAGTAGTAACGCCTGTTTCGGTTGCGGTTTCCAGATAACGCGTCCCATATCGTAATTAAGTTCTACACCGTTGATGGCTGAGTAGTACGCTTCTTTCTGCTTCTCTGTCATCTTGTTTGTCATTGCGCAGCCTTCAGTCTTGACTGGTAGTCTGACACCATCTGCTCATAGCCGGTTTCACTGTTCATCGGATTAACCATGATGATTGCACTGTCATCGGTCTGTATGTCTTCCGGTCTGATAAGTTCAAGATACTTCATCATCAGTTCCAGGAACTTTTCACGCTTACAAAACTTTACCTTCAGTCCCATAAACTCGTCTTCGCTGAATACTGGCGTAACGTCTTCAATGGCCTTTGCCAGTTCTCCCAGTTCAGATAGCGGTACTTTCAGTATCCCACGGTCATCCAGGTAGTCTGATATATTCCAGTTACTGCATACTTCAATGGTCCGCAGTGTACGATAACTGTTAAATGTGTCTGTTTTTGCTTGTGCTTTCTTCAGAATGAACTGGATACAACGGCTTACTTCATCTTCCTGAAGCAGTCTGTTGCCGTTATCTGAAGCGTATTTGTCATCAGGTATTTTGTCTTTCTTTGTGTATGCTTTTTGATATGAAGTCTTTGGATTTAGCGCGGTTTCTTCATCACCGGCAGCATAATATAAACAAAATAGCCGCTGCCGCGGTTTTAGTTTGAAGTCCTTCAGGTCCTGTATAGTCAATAATTGCTCCCTTTTGTTATCTTTTTTCACTAAAAAACATTATTTCCGCATGAAAAAAGGCAAAAATCAGCAGTTTTTCTGCTATTTATTTGCTATTTTGTCGCAAATACTATCAAGTTTTGCTTCCAGTTTTTCGTTCTGCCGTACAATCGTCTGCATATTCTCATCCAGTCTTGCGATAAAAACGGCAGTACTTGTCATATCCTTTTCAAGGTCCGTTACCCTGATTTCCAGTGACTTTACGTCACGCTTGCAGGCTGACTGCACCATATCAATCTGTTTAACAACTTCCCCATACTTTACCGATACGCTCATCAGCTTTGTAACAAGTGTTACCATAAGCCCGGTAAAAGCAATGCACGCTGAGATGATGGCCACGTTACTCGCTGTCATAAGCACCGCCTTTCAGATACTCCTGAAGGGTTTGGGTATCGATGCAGTAGTCTACAATTTCAAGCCAGTAGTACAACGGCATAGATACCACGTCATTGTCATCAAGTGTCACTACGCTTTCATCCATCCGGTATGGATCCGGCACCGGGATATACTCAAAGTCCGGGTATACGGTATGGGTTATTACTCTATTTTTTTGACTTATGCATGACGTCAATGCTATTAGCAAACTTAGTAGCATTGTCACCGTTGCGCATTTCGTTCTTTTCTTCATCTGCCTTTTCCTTCGCTTCCTTGTATCTTTTGTACGCGGTTTCCCTGCGTTCCATTTCTTCGTACATTTCAACGTTGATTGCTTTTTGTGCCTTGCTATCGGTAAAAGAATAGATAATGAGCATTACCATGATGATAAGCACAATAATGAAAAGAAAACTGAGAATAACTTCAAACATATCAATCTCCAGTGGTTGTATGTGTCTTCGCATAGGTATTCCCACCGATATATGCCAGTCCGGTAGATGACAGTACACCGGCAAGCGTGATGGCTCCGTCAGGTACGTTGTATCCGGTAAATGAGCACGCAAATACTGCCAGTATGATGACTGACGCCATCAGCATGGCCCATACCGTCACGATCCATTTACGGCTCTTGTACTTTGGATTTGTTTCTTTTTCCGCTGCGTCACTCATAGTCATCTCCTTTCAAGGTATCCTAACAGGTAGTTTTTATCGCGATACTTCAGTTCCACGCCTTTCTGCGTAAAGCCATTCTGCTCAATAACAAGTAGCTGCGTACCCATATCTGCCAGTACGATTGCCACGTGTCCGTATTCGTTAGTTGGGGATTTATCCCAGATTGCCACATATCCGGGTTCTGCTTTGGTGGGTGGACCTACACGGATGAAGTATTTTTTTTCAATTGGTAGGTTCTGGTAGTTACGCCATAGGTCTTTTGCGCCTTCAACGGCACCGGTGTGCTCAGGGATTTCCAGTACGTCAACGCAGTACTGGCGGAACAGATCCACGCACTGTGCACCGTACGCGTGGTCGTAGTCTACTTTTAATTTAAGGTATGTATAAACAAAATTAACCAGTTCCATAGAGTCAGTGTACTTTACCGTCTTAGCGGTTGTTAGGGTCTTTGCCCTAACTTTTTACCGCCACTGTTCTACTTCTTCTTCTGTAGGTCTGTGCCCTTTTGTATCTTTCCATTTCCGGCATACTGCCAGGACCTGCGCTGCTTCCTTTAGGCAATTCCTTGCGTGTTCTTCTATGCCTTTCAGGTCCGCTTCTTCTATCGGGTGTCTGATTAAGTCAGCCATCATGTCTGCTTCAACGTAGGTTTCGTACACTTCTTCCTTCAGGACTACTGTGGCTTCGTCATCGTCTTTGTAGGTCGGTCCATGTTGGTCCCGTGCTGCAATGTACTCTGCCAGTACGGCCATGTCTACGTATGTGTCACTCATTTCACTGAACATAATTCACTCCATTTAGATATTCTTCAAAAGTTTTTGTTTTCGCAAAAATAAAACGGTTGTTCACCCACCTTTGCAATTTTAACAAGTTACTTCCTTTTGGTATGTTCTCTTTGTCATATAGCATTACATATGGCCAGTATCCTAAGTCACATAACGTATATATCCTTTTAAGGTCCTGCTCCATTGTCGTATCAAAATTGCATAGAACAAAAACTACAAGTCTGTGCTGACTTATTTTAGTTTTTTCTCGGAAGGTCTTAAACTTTGGTATTATCTGTTCTTTATCCTGGTATCTATCCCATGCAAAATACAGTTCCTTTATTTTGATTTTTGATAACATTTCAGCTTTTTCTTCCGTCATCAATCTAATATCAATACCCTGATTAAAATCTACATAAGCCTTGCTATCTATTAACTGCTGCAGAAGTTCCTTCCATTCTTTAGCTGCAAGTATGTTAGGGTCTGACAGTACAATGTTTTTCTGTCCGTCCCAAAACTCAGATAAATCTGCTACCTTGTGAGAGCGTTTCCCTTCCTTTGACTCGACATGGCAAAAATTACAACCGCGTGGGCAGCCACGTGACAAAAAGCCATAGGCTGTATCTTTGGTCATATCAGGATAAAGTGAATAGTCAGGGTATATATGTTCTACTTCATAAGGTAAATCTTTATCTTTCCCTTTATCGTATATTTCTTTGCCGTCTACATTTTCAATCGCATATCCGGATCCGCCTTTTATAACTTCATCTGCATCAACCGGGAAGCAGTAGTCAGCGGTAAAAGAAAAAACCTTTAACATATAGACTTTATCGCAATGGCCTGTAAGCAACGGGTCATACCATTCAACAGTATCACCTTTACTTTTATGCCATGCGCTAAGTTTCATAAGTGGTAAGTTTGGGTAGTTATGGCCGTCAACGTCAATTAAACCGATTTTCATTATTCTTCTGCTTTCCCTTCGTCTATCGTTTCCGCTAACTCCCATTCATCGCATTTATGCTCATAGTTGGTTTGATTTCCCGTCAATCTGCACTCATTTATAAAATCATATTGATATATGTTTTTATGCTTGCAGTTTACGCAATTTTTCGTTTTTTCAATCTGCACTTTCAGTTCATCAATCCATTTATTTAACGTGTCGTTATCTTCAAGGATTGCTTTATTCTGCTCTTTCAGGTTATCAATCTCATGCTTTAGCTCATCGATTCTGTAGCCTGCACGTGATACGTATTCTTTCAGTTCAGCGTTTTCTTTTTCCAGTTCTCTTATTCTTGCGCTTGTTTTCTTTTGAGCCTTTTCCGTTGCTTTCCACTGTTCTTCTTTACCTAACTTTCTACCTTCTGCAAGTCCATCAAGATAGGCTTGTTTTATAAAATCATCATTAGTTTTTAATTCGGGATTTCTTTCTTTAACTAAATCAAGATTATCACAATATTCTTCTGCTTTTTCTTCATCTGTCATCGTTACTTCTCCGTTCTTCCCACATCTCGTGCAGCTTGTCATCATGCTTCTGCGCGTCAATCATTTCTTCTTTCATCAGGTCTTCATCAGTAAACTCGTATTCGTTCATTTTGCCATCCCATAAATTGCTACACCGTCTGCGCCATCGTACTCGTATATTCGGCTTATGTAGGTAAGCACGTTGATGACGTTAACAATCTCATAAAACTTCAAGCCGGTAGCGTCTGCCAGTTGTCTTGCAGTCATTTCCTGACTATCAAGCTGCGTTCGTACCTTTTCAACTCTGCTCCAGTCAATTTCCATGCCATCCCCACACAAAACACCTGGAACTGCCAACGGCAGCCCAGGGACTTACCAAACAAAAACGACTCTAAACCGATGGTTTATCGTCTACATTTATGCCTATTATTTCTCCCGGCATGGGATTTGATATTTTTAACCGGTAACACCGGTAATTTCCAAAAAGTCCGGAAGGGGTGAAGCCTTCCGGCTGCGTATCTAGTCCCGCATTACTGCCATACACCCTGTTACAGTCACTCCAGGTATGGTTCCGGTAGGTGATCTGGTTTCTACTTTACCGCTGTAGAATGGATACACGTGGTGTCGGACCGCGCTACGGTTGTGCGTCTACCGTAGGCACCAGTGCTGTATCCGGTTGCCGTATTGCTCACTTGCGCTTGATTCGGTTTTACAAGTGAGCACCAGTGACGGCATGGTTCGTGATTTTCAAAAACGTAATTTTAGGAGTCAGCTTTTTCGCCTGAAGCTGTAACGTACCTTTTCCCGGCAATGCCGGTTTATTTGTTTTTATCCCCATCAACGATAGGGTTATTAACTAAGTACCATGATCTGAATGAAGTAGTTACTGCCGGTGATACGGTGTCTGTTCTGTAAACTCTGTCTTGAAAAGAAGTTTCTGCCCCCCCCGGTCCAGTGTACAGATTTACGCATACCGGCTCTTTATCTTCGTTCAATTCATTATCTCCAATATCATGCAGTCTTTCTGAACAGTAGTAATTGTGTTCATTACGTTCTGCTTTTCGCTTATTTCAATCATTTGAATAAGCACACCGCCACCTGTCCTACTTCTGTCACTTCTGTTTTCAGGATTTCTTCCAATTTGCCTGCAAACAATTTTTTTCAGTTCCACTTTTCTACACCTTTAATATTCAGCTGCCGGAACATGGCACACATAACGCCTACTACGATTGAGTTGCCGGCCTGCTTATACATTTGAGTAGGTGAGTTGACTTCTGCCATCTTGTCAATGTCAGTTTCTTCTACATCCATCAGCCGTAAGCATTCACGTTCTGTCAATTTCCTGATTCTGTATTCCATGATTGTCCCTTCTTCAATTCTGCATACTTCGCTTGTTGTCGTTATTGTTGGTGAGATCATACCCCCCCCCCTGGACCCTTCCGCGTCTTAACTCACTTGTCGGGTAAGCCAAATCAGCGACACCACCTACCTGGCACTCTATGTAACCTTGTTTAGTTGCTTGTCTTACCAGTATCATTCTTCACCAGTATGTGTGGCTCACGCCCCCCCCTGCATTGTTGTAAGTGCAGGACAGATACCTTTAAGGCTGTACACGCATCCCGCAAAGCCAGTTCCGTTGCCGTATAAACTGCCCAAAAATATTGCTACTTTGTCATCGTTCATCTTTCAATAAAAAAAATATTCCTTGCATTTTTACACCCAGTCCCGCGCATATAGTTGGACATAATCCACTTGTGTCATATACGCAATTACTCTGGTGCTTCCCATAACCTTGTTCCATGTAACCTACGTAGATAACTTTCTTTTCTTCATTCATTTTCAACCGCCACAATTACAAGATTATCTTTATGACTTTCCAGTCCTTTGTAGTATCTTGATGTTACGGTACTAACAGTTGGTGTAAGCACATCACATATCTTCGTATTATCCATGCTTGTCAGTTCTCCGTCAGGCATTTTGTCCAGTTTTGCCGGTATCAGTTTTTTCAATTTCCAAAACTCCTAGCCGTCCGTACGTATTCCACCCTTTCCAATCTCTCGCAAGTATTGATGGTGATACATCAATAATCTGTTCAATTTTTTTGCAGTTTTCTGTAATAAGTATTCCTATTGTTTTTTTCATGCCGTAGCCCTTTTTAGTACTTCCGGGTCAATCGACATAATGAGTTTTTCTGCTTTCTCGCTTGTCACGTAGTATTTTTCAGCAACTTCTTCATCAAGGTAGTCAACTACGCTTTTTTCAAGGCGGATCGGCTTCGGAAAATCGTAGTACACGTCATCAAGGAAACTGAACATAAAAGCGCGTTCACGGTTCTGTGCTACGCCATAGTCCTTTGCGTTCAGTATCTGCAAAAAATTGTGGTATCCCTTGCTTTCCAGGAACTGCTGCCAGTCATTGAAGTCATCGATAGCACCGGTTCCGCAAACCTGGGGCACATTTTCCATGAACAGAATATCCGGCAGCTGATTGTCAGGCAGTTCATTCAGTATCCGTTCTACTTCCCACAACAGTCCGCTTCTTGTTCCGCTACCTTTCTTCATACCCTGACGCTTGCCGGCCAGTGACAGGTCAACACAAGGAAAACTATATGACATGAAATAGCAGTACTTATCCTTTTCAGTTATGTTCAGGTCTGCACCGTGCACGTTCTTAATGTCAGAAGTGCCGTAGTTTGTACCGTGAACTGCGTTATATGACTTGATTGCATACTTGTCCCATTCGCATACAAAATGATGGTGGAACTTAGCCCCTATGCGCTTCATGGCCATAGACTGACTGCCATAGCCGGCAAAAAGTTCAATCATGGCAATTTCTTTTTCTATTTTTACGTCTTCGTTACTATCAAACAGTCCGCGCATTTTTCAATCTCCCATAAATCGTCTTTCCGTTCGGTCCTTCAATTTCGTACACCAGTGCGTCATCAGGTATATGAGCAATCATGCTGTATACCTGATTCGGTGTAGCGTCTACTTGCTTGCACAGTTCACTGACACTCATATCCCTGATTGCAAGTAGGTCCATAATCTGCTTCTTCTTTTCTCCCCATTTGGAGTCAAATACGATTTTTCTCATTTCCACTTCCCTGAAAGAAAAAAGTCCACATGGCTACTAAGCAGCGTTACGTCTTCCTTAATGTTCCGGTCGTTCTCTGCCAGTGCTTCAAGCTCTGTAGTGATAATGTTGTTAGCTACTGACTGTTCTTTCATAATCGCTTCACAAGTCTTTTCCATGCGTTTTACACGTCTGTTGGTTTCTACGATTGCAGTAAGCAGCAGTACAACGGTAAGGATAAATACCAGTACGATTCCGGCCATTGCGTATGTAAAATCTGTCTTAGTCATCTCTTTCTCCCCAGGTTCTTAATCTCTTTCTTGTCACGCGTCCCCATGGCGTCACTCCATATCCCACCGGACCGGAACAGTGTCTTTTCCTTCAGCGTCATATCCTTGGTCTTCTTAATCTTGACTGGCGCGTAAACGTTGCAGTCAGGATTAATAGGACCTTCAAGCGGACCAAATACCGTGATATTCCGGTACACCCTGCATCTATGCACAAGGCACTTTCTCTTATCATCAGTCAGCAGCTTATAGTTCTGACAATTCAAACAGTTCTTCAATTTTTTCTTCTCCGTTCAGCAGTGCCCATTTTCCCGGCACCGGGTTGTACACTGGCTCTGTCTGGCCGATGGTATCCATGACGCGATCAAGATTGCGTCTTGAAAGTGAGTATTTGTGTTTCAAATACGCAGTAGTTTTAGGTCCTTCCTTCAGTTCCGCCAGGATACTTTCTGCCAGTGTCATACTTCTTTAATCTCTATTCCGTAGCGGTCTAACATAAGTTTCCGCTTCAGAATGTATTCTTTGGTCCGCATACCCTTACTGTCTTCCACGATAAGATTGCCGTCTTTTTCATACTGGAAGTCTGCAAAGTAATACGCAGCTCGTTCCAGTTTTCCATCTTTCTTCCGGTGTGCCGGTATAAGTTCGTACTTAACCTGACGTTGTAAGCCGTGTATCTTTCCGGCAGTTTCCAGTAGCTTCAACTCTATCCACCGGCTTGCTTCCTTCTGGGAGTCAAACTTGATACCGTCAATGTACGTCTTCCGGTTTCCGTACTTGTTGTATCTTATGTACACCGTTGGTCTTCTCCCTTGGTTTCTATCAGCGTCCCTACACGCTGAAGCCGGCTCATTGCTGCACCGTCCAGTACCTTCAGGATTTCAGATCCGGAACAGTTACCCAGAATTATGGTTTTCCGTCCGTTTTCGATTCTCTCTGACACGATGTAGCTGATAACTTCGCGCTCTGACTGGTGAGCAGTTCTCATAACTTCATCGATTACCAAAAACTTGACTCCGGTATAACGTGCCAGTACGAATGACCGTTTTTCCTTGCCATACGCTTTCCCTGCGTCATCGTACTCGGAACATATATCCATGCTTTTCCGGTACAGTCCACCCAGTTCGCGGATACAACACGCTCCGGTCCAGGTCTTTCCGGTTCCATTCTTTCCGCAGATTACCAGTGCTTTCATGGACCTGTTGTTAACCATCATCTTGCCGTAGGTGTATAACTGCTGTTGTTCTTCGGTGTGCCGGTTGTATCTGTCAAAACTGGCGTGCAGACTGTCATCGTTAAGGCCGGAACTGATAAACTCTGCATACAGTTTCTTCTTCCGCAGTTCTTCTTCGCGCCTTTCGGTCCGTCTTTCCAGTTCTGCAATTTCTTCCGCAGTCAGACTGAACATGGGTTTTCCGTTAGAAAATCTCATTAGGGACCTGCCTTTCCGGTGCATACTCGGCCATAAACCGCGCCTTTGTTTTCTCGTTCTGTGCAAAAAACTTGTCAGCGTTCTGCATAAGTGCACGGTCGTTTTCAAGTATGTAGTTGCCGTTGATTTTTTCCGGTGGCGTTTCGTAACCGTTTACAAGGCGGTTGAATACTCCGGATGACAGAATGGTTTTTAGCAGAAAGCCACCACGCAGTACCCATGAGTCAGAAGCAGCCTTTCTAACTGCCAGTATCATCTGGTCTACGGTCACGCCATTCTTCAGGTGTTGCTTGATATGGGCACGGCACTCGGTCCACATACCGGAAGGTGGTTCCGGTGTCTGAACTACTTCTGCTTTGTAGAGTTCATCCCATTGCTGAAGGTATGCTTTTTCTACCGCTTCAAGTTCGTTATCAGGTTCTCTTTCACGCAGTGGTAGTTTTTTCGGTTTTGAAACTGGTGCAGGTTCTGCCGGTTTCGCAGCTTCAGCTGCTATATCAGCATTAGCATTTACATTTACATTTACATTAGCATTTACATTTACATTAGGGTTTTTATTTTCGCTATTTTCAAAACCCATAGGGTTATCTTTTTCTTCATTTTCAAAACCCATAGGGTTATTGTTTTCAGTATTTGGGTTTTCTTTTTTTGTATGGTGGGTTTTTGGTCTGCCACCCATTGCACCATATTTACCGTTGTCCTTACGCTGATTGTTTGCGTCAATCTGTGGACGCATAAATGTGTATGCCATCTTAACAATAGGGTCTTCAAAAGATTCAGGTACTACACCGTTAAGCGCATATTCATTCAGTACGTACATGATTTTCCCATACTGTGATGGTTCAAGGTCTTTGCAAGCTTCGTGAAAACTGGTGTAAAAAACGTAACTTTCGTACATGACTATCTTTTTCCTTCTATTAAAGAAGCACCGGAAGCCGGGTGGGATATTAGGAGTTATTTGTTCGCTATGTCCGTAGCGGATTTGACTCCCGGTGCTGAATTACTGTTTTACTGCCATCCACCGTTACCGTATCCGTTATTCTGTGGATACTGCTGCTGTGGACGGTTCTGCTGCGGTGCCGGCTGATTTGAATCAGGAATCATTAGTGTTTTGAGATAGCACTTATTGATGGTTTTAACGGCACCCATTTTGTCGGTGTATGTTTCATCGCGGTGTGCAAACATACCCTTTCCAGCATGACCGATCCATGCCTGAAAATTAAAATCACCCAGTCTGATACTCATCGCGTCAAAGAAACGTGTAATGTTCTTGTTGAAATAGTCACCTTCTACGTAGTACTCGTAGTAGGGCACTGTAGGGCAGGACTTGCACTGGTAAGTGATTTCAATCATCTGCTTTCCGGTGTTTGACTGCTTAACTTTTGCTTCAACTACTTTGATGTCGTGAATACCATCTGGTACGTCAAAGTAGTTGCCTACGCTGTAGTCTTCTGGTTGATAGTTGTTGATAAATGCCATAGTTCTACTTCCTTTGCTTTATATTCCGTAATAACTGCGGATCTGCTGATCCACGGCTTTCAGGTCGTTATCAATAAGGGTCTGCTCAAACATACCCATAGGTGACTTAACGGTATCCATACCGTTAGTCTGTGTTGCAAACTGGTACCGGCCGTCTTTTACCACCGTTTTAAGGACGATAGTAAACAGACCTTCCAGTGTTACTTTTTCTGACAGAAGCTTGCCGATTGATTTGAAACTTTCGTTTCCAAACTGGTCGCGCTCAACGTGGCCCATGATGTACACAATCTTGTCATCAGGAAGGTTGATAGCAGTCTGAATCATGTCAAAAAAGTTCTTTGCCATATCTGTAAACTTCTGAAAGCCGGTGACTTTTGCAGTCCGCATAAACTCGTTAGTCATCAGGTAGGTTGCGTCATCAATAACCAGTGACTTGCTTTTTGATTTCTGCAGCAGGTCAGTGATTACCTTATAGTCATCTGTCTTAGCCACTGGAAGCTGATTTCTGAATGGAAGCGGCTTCTTGCTTACGTTGATTACTGAACACTCGCCTGGCTGAAAGTTGCGCAGTGAAGTACTTTTACCTGTTCCTGATTCTCCGTATACCATTACGATTACTGCCATAACTCACTCCTTACAATACTTAGCAATACTTGGACGGCTGAAGGTGTCCATGTATGCCTTAGTCAGATTTGCGTCATTCTGACTGTTCATGCGCTGACGCTGATCATCCTTAGATGGCATAGGCTGTTCCCATGGCAGTCTGTCCCAGTCACCACGCGGAAACATCTTTGGCACAACCCAGTTAAGCTGTTCTTCTGTGTAAGTGTAGTTATCTAGTTTCTGGATTCCTGTTCCCCAACTTTTCAAACCACGGCCTTCGTCATTAGTAAGGCTATACAATACTCCCCAGGCGTTTATCATTGCTTCATGTTCGCGAAAAGTGAGTTCGTTGTTGTGCACGAAACCGTGCAACCTATTGGCTATTTCTTTTAATTCGTTGATTTGTGCTTCAGTCATTCTGCTTCTCCTACGGTCAGGTTGTTTGCTTTAATGCGATAACCGTCTGCAGCAGAAGCCCAGAAAGTAAACATTGAATAGTCGTGTGAAAGGAAATAAGCGTGAGCCAGGTTTTCGGCTCTATCTGCTTGTGAAAGGTAATATTCGTACATAGGTAACCGCTCCAGTACAAAAAAAGCCGATTGGATTGTGCGTATATCCAACCGGCTTTAGTTCGCAAGATTCGGTTACAACTAACCGCCTTTGCGATCAAGGCGGTTAAGCAAACGCACATAACTTAACAGCCCTAATTCAACGCTTTAAGAAACTCCCTTGGCGTTGATAGTCTAAGGTTACTGCGGTTCACCGATACTGTCAATAGCCCTGAGATAGCTTAGACACAAAAAAAGATTTTTTTTACGTAAGATTTACTTATTTTGTGGTGATTTTTCTATTTTAAAAAATGAGCCATGTCGGTATTATGCCGGCATGGTTACAACTAAGAATAAGAAGGCATTGCCGCATTACCTTTCTGGCTTGTGTACCGGGAAGTACACATTACGTGAAGCTGCTGAAAGTACCGGTTATACACCTGAGTATCTGTGTACACTGAAAAAGAAGTTCAAAGCGGGATGGGACTGCAAGACTTACAACTATAGGCGTACTGCACCGGCAAACAAAATCCCTAAGAAGCAGCGCGATATGATAGTCAATCTATACGTGACTGAGTATCAAGATTATAACTTCAGCTTCTTCCTGGACTGCCTGATAGAGTTTGAGAATATCAAGATTTCATACCACGCTATCAGGAACATAATGAAGGAATACGGTATCAAGTCACCAAACTGCCGTAGAGTCAAAAAGACTAAACCGGCCATACACCGTCCACGGCTACGTAGGGAAGCAGAAGGGGATCTGATTCAAATTGATGGTACACCGTACCAGTGGTTCAAGTGGTGTGGTGATAACAACTACTACTCCATCATGGGTGGTATCGATGATGCTACCGGCAAGTTATACGGCCTGTATATGTGTGAGAATGAATGTTTACACGGATACAATGAGATGATGCGCTACGGTATGAAGCGTTACGGTAAACCACGGTGTATATACTCTGATAAGGCTGCCATTTTCTGCCGGTCACCAAAAGATAAGTTCAAGCTGACGATAGCAGAACAGTTAGCCGGCCTGCATGAGTCACGGACCCAGTGGCAGCGTGAACTTAACCAGTTAGGTATAGTGCAGATTCTTGCTCATTCTCCCCAGGCAAAGGGCCGTGTAGAGCGTATGTGGTCCACAATTCAGGGTAGACTTCCAGGGTTATTCAGGCGTTACGGCATACGTACAATCGCTGACGCAAACAAGTTCATGGCTGACTATTTCGTGGATTACTTCAATAAACGGTTCAGCGTTAAGGCGGTCCGTGACGATACCTTCTACCTGCCGGTAGATGACAATCTTGATGACATTCTGTGTGCAAGGTTTCCCAAACGCACGCATAAAAACGGATTATTTAAGTTCCAAACCTATAACTTTGTTATCAAGGGTATAGATAGGGTGTCGTACATAGACTTTGAACTGGTTATATCTGAGCGTGGTATATACGCTGACGTAGGCGGTCAACACTGTGAGATAGAATGCACTGACTGGCTCACCGATGCACGTGATGAAATTATGCCATTGTGCACCAGGAACATACTCTATGAGTACCTGTACCGTGACATGAAAGAAACTGCGGCTTAACTCTGCCGCTGTCTTTCGTATAATGTCATCGCTTCGTATACGCGCTTCTTTCTCTTTCCTATAGATGACTCTGCCATGCAGTGACGGTGTGCCAGTTCTTTATAACTGTAGCCGTGCAGAATATCGATAAGGAATAATCTGTCACTGTCAGATAGTGGGCTGTCGTTTATGATTGCTACCATTTCGCTTCTTGGCGTTGTCCGGATCCGTCTTGTCAGGTATGCTACGCCGGGTGATTTTTCACACAATAGACTGTTCTCCTTTCGTCCAGTCTAATAGCAGTGCCGGTTTGTGGTATCATCAGGCAGTCACCAGTAGTCACCATTGCGTCATAAAAGAAAAGCCACAAGTACCGGTTTCCTTGTGGCTTCAAAACCTTAGCGTACTACGCAAGTCCGCTTCAGCAACCGTTTCCGGTTTGTTTGTCTTACTCTACCGTATTTTCGGTAGGTTCTTCAACTGGTTCTTCTGGTGGCTTTCTGTACTCAATAATCTCATCAAGTATCCGCAGTTCCGTGTGGTGTG
>JAKSIB010000033.1 GCA_024399065.1 Fibrobacter sp.
TAAGCACATCTCCGATTCCTTCAATCTTCCCGGCAGTCTCTCAGGATTGCCGTCCCGTTCGTTCGGTCCTTTCGGGCGTCCCGTTCGAGGGTGAGGCCAATTATAGAATTTTCGTGGACAATGTCAAGGGTTTTTCTCAAAAAATTTCAACTTTTTTCACTTTTTTCGCAAATAACGGGATTTATTCCACATTCCCGCCAATTTATCAACATTCTGTCAACAGAAAAGTTTTTTACCCCTAACAGTTCCATGTCGTTTTTCCGACCAGAACCACTCTTTTTTCCCTAAAATAATGATGACGGCGTTTTTATCGATCCGTTTTTACAGCTTCATCTGCACGATCGAACCTTTGCCATTCGGAGCCCAGCGCAAGAGGAGTCCCCGACACAATTTCATCGACCATCAACGAGACTATGTCAAAATCATTTATTCGAGATAACCCATAAGTCCTGACCTTACCGTAGGCAAGAATCTTTTGGGATGACGGATTCACAATCGCATAGGTGGCAACAAGTCGAACGTCCAATTCATCGAACTTGTGATTTTCCGTATAAACTAAAATCGGAGCAATGATGATATTTACACCACCAGCAATTCCTTCATTTGTCTTCAACGAGGGAATGCGCAGAGTATCTCTGGCATTACGCTGCACTCTCCCGCTGTCCAACGGAACAGCCTTAGGCACAAAGGAAAACGCGTCGTCGCCAACTTGCTTTACGAACACTTCCTTAGAAATATTTTTTGCAGACTTCTTCAAACGCTTATTGAACCACGCACCGAAATTATCGCGATACTCAGTCCACTCTTCATTGAAGAAACGATAGTTGTCAAATACCGGTTCCGAATAAACAAAACGAACCGTCGTCGGCTTCTTATTCCACTCCTGATCAACCCAGGAATACTCTTTCTCAAAATCAACGTATCGATTACTGTTCGTGTAATTCGTAATATCAATAACAAGCCCCAACATGGTCGTGCAGCCGGCAAGACCAAGTGCAATAAGGCACAGGAACAACAAAGAGAATATACGAGTCCTAACCATTATTCCATCCTCATGGGAACGCCGAGATGAAAGCCTGCAGACAGGGACAACTTCTGCCCGATTCCGGAGCGCTTCTTTCCGCCAGAAGTCATCGTGGAATAATCAATCAGATACTGGGCGCGAAGATCGATGTCAAACACACCCGAAATCGGAATCAGGAAATCGCCCTGCACTCCAACAAAAGGCGTAAAGCAATCATCCTCTTCTTTCGTGCCGGTAAAATCGTAGGAGGTCTTAGCGATTCCAAAAAGAACATCAGCCATGTAGTATTTGTGCTGAAGAAGGGAAAAGCCCGAAGCGATTCCTCCTGCAAAATCCTCGACACCAACTTCTTCGTTTTTAAGATTGTAGAACTGAGTCTGCAAGAAAAATTTCCAGATACGCAATTCCACCATCAGAGTTCTTCCAGAAGCACCATCAACAAAGTCTCCAATACTTCCGCCATAGAACGACTGTGCGTAACCATAGTTTATCTGTAAATGATGAACTTTTCGGGCGTTCCTCAAATGCTGTTTTTCAGCCTTGTCCGCAACACCAGGCAATACCGCAGGCAACTTGCCTACCCACTTGCTTTTGGGGTTCCTGTTTTCGAAACTTATCCAGTTCTCTTCAGACTTCTGAATTTCTTCCGTTGTTCCGCCGCCATAGCTAAACACCAAACGTTCCAGGAAAATTCCAAAGAATTCCTTGGTATCGCGGGCTACGTCTTGATAACCAGCATATTCCTTTAAGGCACCATAGTTGACATTGATTGCAAAATTTCTTTCTTCCCTATAATCCCCGTCACCAACCAGCGACTTTCCGGCACGGTACGTTCTTATAGAATCCTGATTTTCAAGGAGAGCGAAAGCCCTTTCCCATAGCTTCTGCTTATCTTCCGCATTTGCATTCTGGATTGCATAACAGACCATCAAGAATTCTTCGTCAAAAGAAAGAAAGACCTGATTAGAATCAAGGGATGCAGACCAACCATCTGCGTATCCCACCAAAGTGACTGCAGAACCTGAATCAAAACTGGAAGTCAATAGCTTGAACTTTTTGGAAGCCAGGTCTTCATTCTGTGCAGCCGCCAAAGCCGGTGACAACAAAAGCGCCACCAGCAAAAGCACACATTTTAAACCTTGGAACATTCTGACCCCCAACAAAAAAACGCCTACGCCACAGAGGCATATGCGTTCTTAATATACAATAAAAGTTTGTACCGAAAAGCGCAAACAAAAATTTTTTTGACGCGATCTAAAAATACAAATATTTTGGTGCCCACGCGGGGGTAACTTTCGCAGCGCAGACGCCTACTTTATTTTCGTCCTTGGTCGCGGAGGCGGAACAGCACACAGGCGATGTCCACGGGGCGGGCAAGACTCATCTCGCGGCTCATGCCTTGAGGCAGATTGCGGAAGCCCACGTTCCTGATTTTTTCGCAGAGCTTTCCGATGCAATCTACGATGGAGGCTGCGGAAGAATCGTCGCCGGAACTGTTACTGATAACATTCTGGCAGAGGTTCAACAGCATGAAGCCCGCACCCAGGCGCTGTTGCTTGTCGGCGAGGGTGACCAGACGGCTGGTGTCTGCCACCAGGAAGCCCATTTGCAACAAAGTGTCGCCAGAAAGTTTCACCTTGACTTGGCGTTCCACGGCGGAGGTGGGGCGAATGCTGTTCTGGATGGGCTTGATGTATTCTGCAAAATTGCGACAAGCGGGAGCGACGAAGGGCGGCAAGTTTGCCGGAGTCGTTTCAACAGTTCCCTTGAACTTTGCACATTCAGCCTTGTAGTTTGCCATGACGATAATGTTGTCCGCAAGTTCCAAGTAGTCGCCACAGGCGCCAGCCACAAGAATAAAGCTACGACCCTGAGCTGCAATATCGCGAATGCGGTCGGTCAGCGGGATAAGCGGTTCGCGGTCATCACCCAACAGTTTGCGTACTCGGACATCGCGAATCAAGAAATTCACTGCGGAGGAATCTTCGTCAATGAGGTAGGTTTTGGAACCCGCCTCCATGGCCTCAAGTAGGTTGGCGGCCTCGCTTGTGGAACCGGAGGCGCTTGCGGTGGTAAACTCGCGGGTGCTTACACCGCCCGGAAGATCTCGCACAAACTGGGACAGGTCCGTACCGCGGACACTGCGACCGTCTTCAACACCTACGCGAAGGGCCGATTCATCGATGACGATTCCCTCGCGGCCATCCCCAGGGACATGGGGGTAGACGGAGCGAGTCAAAGCTTGGAGCAAAGTGGACTTTCCGTGGAAGGCACCACCCGTAATAACGGTAACGCCCTTGGGGATTCCCATACCGCGGACTTCGCGCCCGTTCACCTTCAAAGTCACGGCCATTTCGGCGGGAGCCTCAAAAGGAATTGCACCCGGGAGCGAATCCTCGCTTATACCCGAAGCACGGGGAAGCACGGCACCATCAGGCACAAAGGCAGCAAGGCCACGAGCATCCAACTCCTTCAAAACCTCTGCACGGTCAGCCAGTACATTATAATGGGCAGTCAATTCCGGCAAAACACCGCCTTCACAGCGGGAGCCTTCATTATATAAGCTAGCAGAAACCAGGTCCGGAAGGACCATGGTCAAAATTTCGGCGGCAGCCTCGGCCTGGATCTTTCGACCTTCGCCCGGCAACCGTACCTGAAGAACCGCACGCAACTCCCCGTTATCGATCCAGAGGGAATTTCGCACCAGCATTTCAGGTCCAGCCACGTCAAAAACAACAGCGGCATCCTTGTCCGGATACTTTTCCTTGACCACAGCGCTCATTCGGCGGAGCAAAAAGTCACTCAAAGCCAGTCTACGTTCAAAGGTTCCACCCCATTCGGAAGGGTACCCCAGCATCTGGAGGTTCGCCTTAATCATGACCCTGGAAGCCGGAGCAAACGGATCGCCCTGCACATGAAGGAATTCCAGGGAAAAATCGCCAAAATCCCATGGTTTATCAGCCAAGGACTTGTACAAACCGTAGTTTTTCCCTGCAAGTGTGCGGATTTTTTGATAAAGAGCCTTCATGAAATACCGTAAAAACTGTTAAATGCCCGATTTTTTCATCAATAAAGTTAACAAAAAAGCGATGTTTAACGGAAAACCAACCCTTTTATATAATGTTCAATAACTTTTTCATTAAAAAAGTATTAAATTCTCAAAAAATCTTTGTATTTTATTACGCAAACTATAATAGGAGTTAAATCCATGAAGAAACTTTCCATTATTGCCCTTATGGTTGCATTTATGTTCACCGCAGCCGTAGCTGACGATGATCCGCCTCCTCGCAACAAGCCGGCAACCGTTACCATCATCACCAACCCGCCTAACAGCGACGTGTACCTCGGTGGTGAAATGCTCGGTAAGAGCCCCATTGAAAACATGAACGTCAAGTCCGGCCGTCAGACCCTCGTGGTGATCGACCAGGGCTACGAACTGGTTAACCAGCGCGTCAACGTTTGGCCGGGCAACGACAAGCGTAACACTTTCGACTTCGGTACCAAGATTCCTAAGGGCCACGTCAAGGTGACCACCAATCCTGGCAAGTGCATCATCTTCATCGATGGCGACCAGGCTGACAAGACCGATGGCGCTCCGCTCACCGTTCACAACCTCGACGCTGGCGACCACATGGTTCGTGCAGAATGCTCCAACCGCAAGTCTGCTGAAGCTCTCGTGACCGTCAAGGGTGAAGAAACCGTTGAAGTCACTCTCGACGCAACCGGCAAGAAGAAGAAAAAATAATCAAGTAATTACGATTTTTCTCTCACACTGTTTATAACAGTAAAGCCTTCGGCACTTGCCGAAGGCATTTTTTTGTCCATAATACGAACAAAGCGTCAAAAAGCCCCCATTATAGGTATTGCTAAAACTACTTTACGAAATTTTTATTTATTTTCAGATTAGAATTTTCTCAGGGTAGTATATAATGAAATTCAAGATTTTTGCGCTTGCAGCAGCTATGCTCGTAGGCCAAGCATTTGCCTTCATTGGCTTCGGTGTGCACTACGCACCGAGCTTCAACACCAAGTTGGACGCATCCAAAGGATTCTCCGACGTGACCCCGGAAAAGCTTAAGGAATACAATATTCCTGGCGCTTATGAAACAAAGATTGAATACTTCCATGAAGGCATGGACGAACCCATGATCCACGGCCTCGGTTTCAAGATCTGGTTGGACAGTATTTCCATTGTGGACATTGAAGCAACCGTCAACCTCCAGTACGGTTCCTACAACGCCAAGATCCGCACAGAAGTCACAAAGCCCACTTTAGATCTCCTGAATCCTCTCGAAACAATCACCCGTGAAGACAACCTGCAGATCGATATGTCCGGCACTCCCTTCGGCACCGCAACTCCCAAGTTCGTGGCCATGAACGGCGACCTTTCCGTGACCTTCCCCTTCCTTACTTCCCTGGTCACCTTGGTCCGTCCCTACGTTGGTGCCGGTGTAACCGTGTTCATGAACACCTTCGTCATGGATGACGAATTCATCAGTGATCTTGTGAACGATGAAGAATTCCAGAATATGCTTGCCAACGAAGTCATCACAGGAGCAACTGACAAGGCTGAAGAAGACGCCAAGAAAAAAGCCCAGATGGTGATGAACAAAGTCAAGGAACAGGCTAAGAAGCAAACTTTGAACTACACTATCGGCGGACACGCCATCCTGGGTGCCCGCTTCAGATTCCCGTATATTCCCCTTGCCATGTACATCAACGGCAAGTACTACTTCGGTGAATACTTCAGCAACGACAAGCATCCCGATGAAATCACTCCGGGTCATTTCGCTGCAGAAGCAGGTATAGGACTTTCTTTCTAACAAAAAATTTTAATTAGGTGCGAATAAAAACAGGATCCCCAAAATGACACAAAATACTTGCAGCACTAACATCCTCATTATCGAAGACGAAATCGCCATTGCCGAAGGCCTGGTCGATCTTTGCGAATTGAACGGCTACCGCGTCAAGCACGTCGTCAACGGCGAAGACGGTCTCGCAGAAGCCTTGACCGGACAGTATGGTCTTGTCCTTCTGGACCTCATGCTCCCGGGCATGGACGGCTTTACCGTTTGCGACAAGATTCGCGAACAGGACAAGAGTCTTCCCATCATCATCCTTTCTGCAAAGAATGCCGATGAAGATATCATCAACGGCCTGAAGTACGGCGCAGACGACTACATCCCGAAGCCGTTCTCCGTTCCCATGCTTCTTGCACGTATCGAAGCAGTGCTCCGCCGCAGCCGCCAGTCCCTTGAAAACGAAGGCAAGCTGGTTGCTGGCAACCTGAAGGTGAACTTCCGTGAATACACCGGCTTCCGCGGTGACGAAGAACTGGCATTCACCCGTAAGGAAATCGAAATTCTCGAATACCTGTGGAACAACCGCGACCACGCCGTTCCTCGTGCCGAACTCCTCCGCAAGGTCTGGGGTTACGAAAACGCTGAATCCGTGGACACCCGTACTGTGGACATCCACATTACCAAGCTCCGTAAGAAGATTGAAGACGATCCCGCTCATCCGAAGCTTTTGGTGACCTTCCGTGGCGAAGGCTACCAGATGCGTTCTGCACCTGAATGCGCAAGATAAAATTCAAAGAAATCAAATCTTACGTAATTAAGCACCAGACTATCATTAAAGAACGTCTGGTGTTTGTTTGCATTTTCCTTGCCATCGCAATCCCGATGATGATCTTCATGGTTCGAAGCTACGAGCAGTCCCAAACTCTCGAAGAGAAGAAACTTGAAGAGACCATCAGCAATGCCTACGCGAACCTCAACGAAATTTTCGGCAACGACATCAACCGAGAAAATAACCGACCCTACAAGGACTACGGTATTCTCCGTTCTATTTCCGTTATCGGCGGTAACAGCCATCTCGTTTCCGAATTCGTCGCATTCCCCGACACCAGTGGTCCGTTCTGCGCATACAACCCGCAGCTCAACTACTGCCAGAAAGGTCTGGTGGGACACTTCCAGATTTCCCATAACGGAAAGCTGCTGACCCCGTTCTATCCGGACTCCGACACCGACGTGGGTAGAAGCTTCTGGGAAATCATCTCCCAGGACCAGCCCCGCGAACGTAAGGCCACCCACGACTTGATCCAGAACTTGCTGGACCAGTTGAACATAAAGAACAAGTCCGCCACCACAAAGATCCCGCTTCTTTCCGACACCACGGCGACCATTGACGACTTCACAGAGAATTACGTCAAGGATTCCACAAAGCATGTGGAAATCAAGATTCCTTCTCGAATTGAACAGACCTCCGAAGAAGAAGCATTTACCTACTGGGCAGAAAACGCCCGCATCGATAACGAAGTCTATCCTTACGCAGACAACGGCTACGAAATCGACACTACCCAGGTCAGCGTACGCGCCATGGAACAGACACTGCAGCAGCAGATGCTGGCTGGCGGTACAAAGATTCCTGTGACTGTGGAAAACATGCAGGTGAAGGCTACGGACGTCTACCTGGTATTCTTCCGTCAGATTTTCATCGGTAAGCTGGCCGTGATCCAGGGCTTCGTCGTAGACAAGGTCGTGTACCTGAACTACATGACCCAGGAACTGCACGACATCTACGCACGACTCCCCTACGCCATCGAACTTTGGGAAGGCGGAAGCCCCGTTATCAATCTCGGCTTCAAGAACAGCCGCTACGAGTTGCAGGCTACCAAGCCCATGCTCGCTCCCTACGAACGTTTTACTTTCAAGATGTACACCGACAGCGCGGTCAACACTTCCGGTATCACCCTCCTTCTTGCCGGAATCGTCGTGCTTCTTGTGATTGCAATTTGCATGATTACCATCTACCGCTTCATCCAGAGCAAGGTGGCCCTCGCGACCAAGCGTCAGGACTTCGTCTCCGCAATCACCCACGAACTGAAAACTCCTCTCACCGCCATCAAGATGTATGCGGAACTGCTACAAAGTTTCGGCGGTCTCAACGAAGAGAAAAAACAGAAGTACTACAACCAGATTGCAAGCGAAGCCGACAGACTTTCCCGCTTGATCCAGAACGTATTGAACCTTTCCAAGCTGGATGGCAACCGTTGGAACGTGCAGCTCCGCAAGGAACGTCCGAAGGCAGTGCTTGACGACTTTATCGCCACCTACAGCAGGAATGTGGAAAAGCAGGGCTTTGAATTGACCGTCTCCTCCGACACCGACGCAAGCAACGTCAGCCTGCTCATCGACCGAGACGCCATTATGCAGATTCTTATGAACCTGGTGGATAACTCCCTGAAGTTCTCCAAGAATGCCGACTACAAGATGATCAACATCGAGCTGGCCATCAAGGGAACCGACATGTACCTGGCCGTGCGCGACTATGGCCCGGGTATTCCGCCTTCTGAAATGAAGAAGGTGTTCCAGGAATTCTACCGCGTGGAAAACGAAATGACCCGACAGACAAGCGGAACGGGTATCGGTCTTTCCATGGTGAAGAAACTTTGCACATTGTGTAATATGAAGATTGAAATTGAAAACGCAAATCCTGGGTTGAGGACTAAAATCCACTTCCCGTCGTTGTCAATTTAATTGGTGTTTATGTATTTTTGGACTGCTGTAGGGAGCAAAACCAAGAATCACAAAAGGATGATGGTATGACACAAGAAGATATTCTGCAAAATCCAGGCGAATACGACCTTTCCATCGAAACCGTAGGTCAGGGAACCCTGAAGTCCCCCATGAAGGGAATCCAGTTCGTTTCCGATAGCGAACAGGTCAGCTTGACTACAGACGTCAAGCGTTTGAAGGAATTCTACGAAAAGAACATTCCGGTGCCCAGCCTGGAAGCTGCCGGCCCCCGCGAAACCATTTTCCACGACCCGGCCTGGACCCGTGCAGGCATCGTGACCTGCGGCGGCCTCTGCCCCGGCCTCAACAGCGTGATCAAGGGTCTCGTACAGACTCTCTGGTTCGACTACGGCGTTCGCAACATCTTTGGTATCCCTTACGGTTACCGCGGTCTCAACCCGCAGTACGGTTATTCTCCCAAGGTTCTGAACCCGGATGTGGTTGACGCCATCCAGGAAGACGGCGGCACCATTCTCGGTAGCTCCCGCGGTAACCAGGACGCAGCCGTCATGGTGGACACCTTGATGCGCCTCAACATCAACGTGCTTTTCTGTATCGGCGGTGATGGCACTCTCCGCGGCGCCCACGACATTGCTGAAGAAGTTAAAAAGCGTAAGCAACCCATTTCCGTTATCGGTATTCCCAAGACTATTGATAACGACTTGAACCTAATTGACAGAACCTTCGGTTTCGAAACTGCAGTTCTCAGTGCTACCGACGTTATCACCTGCGCCCATAACGAAGCAAACGGTGCATTCAACGGTCTTGGCCTGGTAAAACTCATGGGTCGCGACTCCGGCTTCATCGCAGCATACGCAGCACTCGCCACCACCGTGGTGAACATCTGCCTCGTGCCCGAAGTTCCCTTCACTCTGGAAGGTCTCTGCAAGGCTCTCGAAAGCCGTTACGACAACGGTAAGACTCACGCAGTGATCGCTGTGGCTGAAGGCGCCGGCCAGGAACTCTTCAAGGACCAGCCCGAACGCAAGGACGCCAGCGGCAACATCCTGAAGAATGACATTGGTGAATTCCTTACCCGCAAGATCAAGGAACACTTCAAGAACGTGGGCAAGGAAATCAACATCAAGTACTTCGACCCCAGCTACATGGTCCGCAGCACCCCGGCAAAGGGTACCGACGCCATCTTCTGCTTCCAGCTTGCTGAAGCTGCAGTACATGCAGGCATGGCCGGCAAGACCGACATGGTCGTGGGCAGCATGAACAACGTGTTCTCTCACGTGCCTATCGAATACGCTGTCAGCGAACGTAAGAAGATCAACCCCAACGGAACCCTGTGGCACGCTGTGCTGGGCATGACCCGTCAGCAGGACTACTTCTCCGGTAAGGGCAAGGGTCACAAGTAATCCTTAAAAAATCGAGATTGGGGCAAAAACAAACCTCAAGAATGAAGAAGCTCCTTGTCATCCTACTGTTGCTAGCCGCATGGGCCAACGCAAACGAAGACCTTCGTGTTGCGGATTCCTGCTACGCAGCCAGAGCGGAAAGGGCTAACGGAGACAAGGCCAGCAGCAAGAATGCAAAGCTCATGGTCGAAAGCTACAAGAAGGCCATGAGCGACACTACCGTTCTTGAAGAGGCAACCACTGGTTACATCAGAAGCCTCTACTTCAGTTTCAGATTCGTCCCCTTCGACAAGAAGCAGCGCAAGAGCAAGCTGGATTTTCTAAAAGTTGAAAGCGAAAACGCCTATAGAAAATATTCCAAGAACAAGGAACTGGCCCACATCTACGTTTCCGTCCTTTCCATCTGGGGCAATGAACGTGGGGCTCTTAAATCCGTGAAGGAAGGCGTGGCCACCACAGTGCGTGACGTTGCCACCGCAGCGGAAGACTGGCAGGTCCTGGGCCGCGCCCACTTTGTCCTGCCTTACGTTCCCCTAGTTCTTCCCTGGCCCGACAAGAAACTTTCCGACAAGTACTTGACCATGGCCATGCAGCAGGACCCCAAGGACCTGTACAACTACTTCTTCCTGGCGGAACTTCGCTTTGACCAGAAGCGCTACGCAGACGCCCTCAACCTGATCGAGCGTGGCCTCTCCCGAGGAATCCGCACCAGCTTCTTCATGGAAGACAAGCGCGCCCGCTGGCACCTGAAGGAACTGCAGAAGAAGATCAACGAAAAACTGGACAAGAAATAATCTTGATTCGCCCGGCCTCGACGAAATCTGAAAAAAAACTAAATTAAAAAGCCCCGCGATCGCGGAGCTTTTTAATTACGAAGTACGAGACTTATAGTCACGGCGGAGCCGCCTAACTAATTTTCATAATTCATAATTATAAAAAGCCTTGGGCTTTTTTATTTATGCCTGTGCCTGAACTGCAGTGAGAGCGATGGTGTAGACGATGTCTTCCACCAAGGCGCCACGGCTCAAATCGTTCACCGGCTTTGCCAAGCCCTGGAGCATGGGGCCGATTGCGATGGTGCCCTGAGCGGATCGCTGCACAGCCTTGTAACCGATGTTACCGGCAGAAAGATCCGGGAACACGAATACAGTAGCCTTGCCAGCCACTGCGGAGCCCGGAGCCTTGAGGGAGCCAACGCTGGGAGTGGTTGCAGCATCATACTGCAGCGGGCCATCGAGAGCCATGTCGGGGCGAGCAGCCTTAGCGATTGCGGTAGCTTCCTTAACGAGGTCCGCGTCCGGACCCTTGCCGGAATTGATGGTGCTGTAGGAGAGCATTGCCACGCGGCTGGGGAGGCCGAAGGCCTTCGCAGTGTCGTCGCACTGGAGAGCGATACCGGCAAGTTCTTCTGCGGTGGGGTTCAGATTGATGGCGCAGTCGCCGTACACATAAGTCTGGCCCGGCAGGCACATGAAGAACACGGAGCTCACGGACTTGACACCCGGGGCAGTCTTGATGATCTGGAGGGCCGGGCGGAGAGTATCAGCGGTAGAATGGATGGCGCCAGAAACGAGGCCGTCCACTTCACCCATCTTAAGCATCATGGTACCCAGCATCACGTTGTCAGCGAGAGCGGCGCGGGCAGCTTCTTCAGTCATGCCCTTGGCCTTACGGAGTTCAACGAGAGTGGGAACATACTTTTCAGCAAGTTCTGCGCTGGGTTCGATAATTTCAATGTTAGCCGGAAGCTTAACGCCCTTTTCCTTGGCGACAGCTTCGATTTCAGACTTCTTACCGATGAGAACCGGCACTGCGATGCCGCGTTCAACAGCGAGAGCTGCTGCCTGGACGGTACGGGGTTCGGAACCTTCCGGAAGAACGATGCGCTTCACGGACTTGGAAGCCTTCTGGAGAAGACCTGCGCGGAACATAGCCTGAGAGGTCTTGCGTTCAGCAGCGGGTTCAGCAAGGTTGCGGGCAATGCACTTGGGGCAATGCATAATGCGGTTGGGGCAGTACAAATCTGCGTCATCGTCACCGCAGAAAATCTTTGCGTCGAGAGCGGTAGCCAGCTTATCGTTGTACTTGTAAGCGGCAGCAGCGCTCATGCCCTGGGCACCTTCAACCACAACAACGTCCACGGCGTCAAAATTCTGGGCGATAAAGTCAGCAGCGATCTTTTCCATGAGAACGGCACTTTCGCCGGACTTCAGCATTGCAACGGCAGCTTCGCCATTAACGGACGGCTTGTAGGTAGCGGCCTTGAGACCTGCAGCGGCAACAGCGTCGCATGCTTCCTTGACCTTGGCAGCCATATCGGCAGCGGCAACGAGATATACGCGATTCATAAAAAACTCCAATTTTAGTTCGTTTTTCTTGTTTTTACCCCTTAAAATTAAGATTTTACCCCCCTTTGTGGCACCCCGAAATTTCAAAAAAACACCTAATTTTTCAACCTTTCAGCCTCCACAAATTATTGTCCACAGTTCAATTTCGTAACTCATTGATGAGCAACAAGATGCGAAAAAGGCAAAAACCGACGTTTTTTATATAAAAGTTTACATTCCTTTAACTTAAGCCCCCTTTTACATTTGTAAATAAAAACTTATTTTTAGCCCCGAGATATTTTGGTTTTGTTTTGGTTTAGGGAAACCTATAGGAGAGATTGGATGAGGTTTGGAAACCTAATCCGGGGCTTGGCTTGTGGCCTAGCTCTGTTTGTCATTTCTGCGAACGCGCAAACCGTGGCAAAGGCCCACGTTGTATACGATGGGAAGGGTCTTTACTACGCTGATAACGAAGAGAACTTTAAGTTTAAGCCTCTTGAACAGAAAAGAGACGGTTCTTATCTTATTGAATTCAATGAAGAACGTTTGAAACCGTCTGCTATTGACGCACGTCGCCTGCGTTTCGGTCTGGATTGTACCGAAAACAAGAGCACCTGCGGCACCTACCTGTACAAGGACGATTCCGACCTTCCCTCCTTGAAGGAACTTTTCCCGGATTACGTTTACCAGGGAGAAGACCAGCCCGTTTACGATATTTGGATCAAGGTCACTGCCGACGGCGTTGAAATTTTGCCCGGCATTCCCGAAGAATTCGTGGTTCCTGATTCTGTAACCAAGACAATTATGCTTTACCCCTCCTGGACAAACACTTCCGCAATCATGTCCATGGATGGCGAAGAATACAAGATGATCGCCGCAGACACCAATTACTGCGGCTGGTTCGGAAAGACTGTTACGATCGTCCCCAAGGATGCTTATGTCTCCTTTAAGCAGACCATCGGCGATATGTACATCGGTAACGACGGTATTTCCCGCAAGCCCATTGAAATCCAGGACGAAATCCCGTTAGACTCCATCCTCTCCATTGGATCCGACACCATCTGGGTTTTGGCAAAGTTTGGTTTCCCGGAACTCCTCAGCGAATACCCGGAAGGCGAAAAGGGCGAATGCGCCAAGAAGAAGCTTCCCGTGATGATGTTTGACTGGCTCCATGGTGCAGGCTCCGATGAAGAAAACGCTAAGGCACAAGCAGGTACGACAAGCCAGGACTTCGGTACCGGCGGATGTAAGGGTGGCAACAGCGCCTACGACGCCCGCAAGGGAATGGTTGAAGAAAAGCTCGGCCCCAACGGAGTCCCCGTACGTGCAGCACACTTCCCGAAGGAATGTGAAATTACCGACCATCTTGACAACTGGTTCCTCCCTGAAGTTGTAGCAAAGGACGCTGCTGGCAACGAATACACCAACGTCACTTGCCGTGACCTTGAACTTGTTCTGGATACCGCAGGATTCTGGCTCGGCCAAAAAGACTTGGAAAGCCCTGAACACGGCATGTTCCTGTTGGACGATTTCAAGTATCTTGACGAAGCCAATACCGTTCCGAATCCGTACTACGACCAGCTCAGCGGAACCGCCTACGACAAGAACGGCAACGAAATCAAGTTGGAAAATCACAACTATGGTTTCACCATGAAGGTCCAGGCACAGTTCGAATATGTTCCTGGCCAGAAATTCGAATTCTTCGGTGACGACGACGTTTGGGTGTTCATCAACAACAAGCTCGTCGTAGACATCGGAGGTCAGCACCATCGTGTAAACGGCAAGGTAAATCTGGATACCATCGGCCATAACACTGGCGACACTCTGGTACCGGGCAAGACCTATCCGTTCCATATTTTCTACGCAGAACGTCACAAGGTTGAATCCAACTTCCGTATGCGCACGTCCATCGACCTGCGCTCCGACGCAAGCATTCTCCTCCAGAATCTTTCCGACGACCCGGAACTCATCAAGAAGGAAGTCTGGCAGAAGGTCAACGAACGTAAGCTGGCTTGCGACTTCTCCAGCAGCCCGGAAACTCAGAAGACCGAACGTGGTCCTTCCAACTTTATCCTTTTCGGCAAGAGCCTGCCCAAAAGCGGCGTACAGCTGAAGACTCTCGACTCCCTCTACTACAAGGGCATCAAGGTCCAGAACGACTTTACCGTCCTCTCCATCGATCTTGCTGCAATCGCCCGCGCACAAAGCCTGCCGCCGGGAACCTATTATGTACGCATCTCCCTGAAGGAAAATCCGGAAGAATACAAGGATGTCTACTTCACTATCGATCCGTATGCATTGCCGAACCTGGCGTTCGCAAGCGTGAAGGATTCCTCCTACAAGATTATTGACTTCGATACCAAGGACACCATCAACTATACACAGTTCTGGCAGCCCTTCGGCGACGAAATCAGCCGTAACGTCAGCAGCGATACCCTTCCCATTAATCTGGACAAAACCGAAAAGATGTGGGCCGGTCGCTCCTACCCGGTGAACATCATGTACGCCGAAGATTGGGCAACCATGTATAGCGGCATCGCAGTAAAGATTTCCGCTTCTACTCCGGCTCTTGTTCCCTGCGACTCCATGGGCAACCCCATTGACGAAGTCGCCCTCATGGACGGCCACGCAAAGTTCTTCATCAAGGCAACAGACGAAGTGGTCAATGGTGTTCTGACTATCAGTAGCGAAGGCTCCACCAACAAGTCTGTGGACTGGACCAAGATCAACATCGCCGTACCGCCGGTTCCCCAGGTTGAAGTCGCCTACATCTACGACCGCTCTGGTGACGGACGCGCCGACAGTATCTGGATCCACTTCGACAAGCCCCTCGGAGGCAATAGCGTTCTGGATTCCCTGAAGTTCATCTTCGGCGCCGCCTACAAGACTCCCTATGTGGCTAAGTACAACGAAGGCGACAGCGTAGCCGTGGTCTACACGGAAGAGGGCACAAACTTCGGTACCGCCATCTATACCGGCGGCGCAACCAAGCCCTACACCGGCAAGCTGGATATCTGGTACACTTACACGGATCCTGATAGCAAGAAGAAGATGATCTTCCCCGTGGAAGGCGCCCTTACGGATAGAGTCGGCCCAGTCATCGTGGCTGCAGAAGTCGTCTACATGACCGATGGCAACACTGTCCTCAACTTGTCCTTCAGCGAAGGCATCTCCGGCGAAAATGCAAATACCGAGCTCTTCCGCTTCCACTGCTGGAATGCAGACATCCTGGACTCCAACGTAAAGCAGGCAAGCGATATCGGTACCACTCCGGCAAACCAGTGGAAGCTGGTATTCCCCAAGGGTGCCGACACCGACATCGTTCCCGCTGTAGGCGACTCCGTTCGTTTCGTCCCGCCGCCAATGGGTGAAGCAATCGACCTCCTCGGCATCCAGCCTCACACTGACAATCCTTTCGTACGCATCACTGGTGAACAGAAGATTACCGTTTCCAGCCCGTCTATCGTCGAACTGGATCCTGCATCGCCCTCCTTCGACAGCGCACGCGTTATCGTAAGCAGCCCCAACGCAACAGTACCGAAGTTCATCGAAAGCGACAAACCGCTCACTGTTGACCAAGTTGCAAATAAGTACGGTGTACAGGGTCACTACCTCAGCGACCTCGACATGGGTACTCTCGTGGAAAACGAGATCGCAGAAATCGTGAAGGCCGTACAGTCTACACCGAGCTACATTGATAAGAAGGCAGCCTCCGACGCAGGCGTTTCCCAGACTTACACCATTGAGCAGATCATCACCATGGTGCAAAGCGGTGAAATGAGCATCGAGCAGGCAAAGAAACGCTTCGGCCTCGACGCCACCATCGTCAACGCCTACAAGAACGGTCTGCTCACTGCACAGAACGTACACAACTACGCCAACGGAAGCGAAGCCCAGATCGAAGCAATCGTTGACTCCGTAGCAAACCACACGGAAATGTACTACAAGGCTATCTACTACAGCAGCCTTGGTCAGTACGTCAACGACGACACCGGCGTCATCCGCTGTAGCGACAAGGTATTCTCCGATACCGAAAACAAGACCTGCCGCGGTAGCAAGGGCCGTTTCTACCTGGCATGGAACATGCGCTCCGCAAATGGCGGCCTCGCTGCCACCGGAGTCTACATCGCACGTCTAGAATTGATAGTCCGCGTCAACGGCAGAATCCTTACCGACAGAACCCGAGACTTCCTCTGGGGCGTCCGTCGCGGCAAGGTCAAAGCCATGGATTTCGGCCTGTAGGCCTCGCTTATTAACAACCATTTTAAAGGAGGCGCCCCCAAGGGCGCCTTTTTTATTTTCCCTCGCCATCTTTCGTATAACATCAAAAAACGGAACTGATTTTCCCACAAAACACTTCTAACACATTTTCTTTCAAAAAACGGCCGTTTTTCGCTGTATTTTTACATTTTGAAAGCCTCGTAATGTTGTGATTTTCATCATAATAAGGTATTTTAGGACTTGATACTATGAATGTTTTTCCAGGGGTCAATGCTATAGATGTGGAGATCTGGTAGCCCCTGGTAGGAGAAAGATGGATGCGGTGTTATAATGTTTTAAAGGGTTTGACCCTTGTTCTCGCTTTTTGCGCTTCTTTTGCAATGGCCCAGGGCGGTAATGGCGGCCCCGGAGGAAACAAAAACAATAGCTATACGTTTACTGTCAACTATGATGGTGGATCCCCCTATTACAGGGATGCCCAGAACAATTGCAAAATCATTGGCCAGAAAAACGGAGTCTACACTTTAACCATAAACGGCAACGAAGGCACAACCGTCGCGTTGTTCAGTGATAACAAGTGCCAGACGTCCATCTACAATAAAAAAATCAGCGAAATTGTCGCAGCTGGTCAAACCACGGCGCAAATTACAATTCAAGCAGGAAACAAGCCTACTTCCTCATCCGCCATGGAACCGGCAAAACCCGCCTCCTCCTCTTCCATCAAATGGCCCACACCGGTAAGTAGCTCCTCCAAGAAGGGAGGCCAGCAACCCGGCGGCGCACAGCAGCCTTCCGGCAAGACTGTCATCCGCTTCCTCACTCCCTGGACAAATACTTCCGCAATCCTTTTCGTGAATGGCGAAACCTCTGCCACCATGACCAAGGTCAAGAACTACTGCGGTTGGTTCGAAACCAGCCTTAACGCACCTTCAACAGGTCTCAACGTCTACTTCAAGCAGACCATCGGCTTGAACTATGTGGGCGCCGAAGGCATGGTCAACAAGGAACCTACCTCAGCAAGCTTCATCAGCCTCGACTCCATCGCAGCCCTCACCGACACCATCTGGATTCAGGGTTATAAGAACGATGTCCCCGCACTCTTCGCAAAGTATCCTGGCGTTCTGGGCGAATGCCCCCTCAAGAAGTTCCCTGTAACCGTCTTCGACTGGCTCCATGGCGACAAGGGCGACGGTGCAAACGGCAATGGTGCATCCACTAACGGTGTCAGCGCAGACTTCGGTTCTGGCGGATGCGGCGGCAGCAATGCCAAGGACGACAAGGGTAACGGCTACATGAGAGGCATGGTGGAACCCAAGCTTGGCGCAAACGGAGTTCCTGTTCCTGCAACGAACTTCCCCGCCGATTGTAAGCTTACCACCCATCTCGACAAATGGTTCCTGCCGGAAGTAATCACCACCAAGAACGGCACCGATTACACCAACATGACCTGCCGTGACCTGTACATCTCCATGGACGACGAAGGTTTCTGGCTGGCAGAAGTCTCCTCCGACAAGATTTCCGAAGGTAACGAAAAGAACAAGGGCGGTATGTTCCTTGTGGACGACTTCCAGTTCCTTGACGAAGCACAGACCATCAAGAACCCCTATTACGACCGTCTCAACGGCAGCGGTGGTTACCATAACTTCGGTTTCGCTGTTAAGATCCAGGCAACCTTTGAGTATGTTCCGGGACAGTATTTCGACTTCTACGGTGACGACGACGTGTGGGTCTTTATTGACAACCGCCTGGCTGTAGATATCGGTGGTCAGCATCGTCAGGTTGCAGGCGCCGTAGACCTGGATACCATGGGTCTCAAGGTTGGTGAAACCTACAACTTCCACATCTTCTATGTAGAACGCCACGTAAGCTCCTCCAACTTCCGTATGCGTACTTCCATCGACCTGCAGGTGGACGCATCCATCTTTGTCACCTCCGACAGAAAAGGTTCCTCCACCAATTACGACATCTGGCAGATCAACAAGAAGAACAAGCTCTCCTGCGGTTACGATCCGAGCAACACCGAAGTGGACACCACCGGTGGCGCCTCCACGTTCCGCCTCACCGGCGGTAATCTGGAAGAACCTGAAATCCTAGGCATCGGAACTCATTACGAAGGCCTCAAGATTACCAGTGACTCCACCTTCTCCATTGACTCTGCCGCTATCGTGGACAATGCAGCCTTGGCTCCGGGCCACTACTACTTGGAAATTTCCTTGAAGTCTGACCCCAGCCAGACCACCATTATCGAAATTACCATTCCGTCCTACCCGCTCCCCAGCGTCGCCTTCGCAGACGAAAAGTGGAAAGTTCTGGGTAAGGAAATCTCCGGCAACCAGGCAACGATCGGTAGCTGGGCTTACGAAATCTATCCGGTGAACGTCACCTTCTACGAAGACCAGGCAACGGTCAACGACTATAACAGAAAGATCACCGTCAGTGCCTCCAGCCCGCTGATTGATATTATCGACGCCGATGGCAATCCCATTGCCAAGGTGACCTTGAACGACAAGGCTCAGGCAACCTTCTACATCCGTGCTAACGGCGAAGTTACCAATGCAACGATTACTGCAAAGGGTACAGCAGCTGCAGCTTCCTTCTGGAAGAACTTGAGCTTCAAGGAACCGCCGATTCCGCGTATCACTCTCGCCAAGATCTACGACCGTAATGGTGATGGCCGCGGCGACAGCCTCTACGCAAAGTTCGACAAGTCTTTCGACGATTCCAATATTCTTGACTCCATCCAGTTCACCTTTGGTGAAACCTTCAGCGTCATCAGCAGCAAGAATATCAAGAAGGTTTCCGGCAGCGAAATCATCGTCGTGACCGAAGGCGCCTGCGACACATCCTCTGCCTGCGGCTTTGGCTCCAGACAGTTCACCGGTGGCGAAAGCAGCACGCCCTACACCGGTAATATTTCCACCTGGGTTACCTATAAGGAAAATGGTAACAGTCACAAGCTGAAGACCACCAATGATCCTGTGGAAGACGGCATCGGTCCTATTATCGTAAAGGCAACCAAGGAAACCCTGCGCGACGGTAACCGCAAGGTCACTATCACTGTCAGCGAAGCTATTACCGACGACTCCCGCAAGGAATTCTACAAGCAAATGTTCGAATACATCTGCTTCCGTTCCGGCGAGAACAAGCAACCGGAAGATCCTGTACAGCAAGGTGGCAGCGGCAAGACAATTACCATTGTCTTCAGCCCCTCCACTCTGGATGCAGTATTCCCCACCGACGGCGACCAGATCCGTTTCGTTCCTGGAAAGTACGCCGAAGACTTTAACGGAAACGTTCCCCATAAGAACAATCCCTGGGTAACCATCATCGGCGACCAGGAACTGACCAACCAGAGTCCGGGACTTATCGCTGTTGGCGAAGACCCCTATGGAATCATCGCAAATGACGAACCCACCCAGCCCATTGTCATTACCGACACCAAGAAGGATGCACAGCAGATCGGTGACTCTCTCGGCGTTCAAGGTAACCTGATCGACTTCGACATTTCCAAGATCATGGCTGAACAAACTACGAAGGATGTTGCAAAGCTCGACGCCTACATCGCCAAGATTACAGGAGCCTCTTCGGCAGATACCACTTACGAAGTCTCCGAAAAGACTGAAGAAGAAGCTACCCAGCAGCTCTTCTCCGACATCATGACTGGCGATCTCAGCGCCGGCCTCAGTGTAGAAGTTATCGAAGCTATCCAGAAGGGTGAAATCACCAAGGATAACTACTCCAGCAAGATCAAGGGCGAAGACCTTGAAATCGTCAAGGAACTGATCCAGGCAAGTATCGAAAACAGCCGCGACTCTACAGCCATCATTACCCCTGCAACAGTCACTGGCTACGACGATATCTTCCAGCAGATTGCAAGTGGAGCCATTACTGAAAAGGAACTGAAGAAGGCAGGAATCAGCGAAACCCTCATCCAGGCAATCAAGGATGGCGTGCTGACTTCCTCCAATATCGAAAGCTACCGCAGTGGTGAAGAATCCCTGATTTCTGAAAACGCCGTGGTGCTGCAGTACCAGACCCGCTACTACGACCATCTCGGATCCTATGTAGGCGGCAAGGCTGGCACCATCAAGTGTACCGACGATATCTACGGAACTGGCGGCTGTCTCAACAGCAAGGGCAAGCTGTTCCTGGCCTGGAACATGCGTGACCAGAACGGCCGCTTGGCAGCAACCGGCGTCTACATCGCCCGCCTGGAAGTCAAGGTCAAGGTCAACGGCAAGACCACCATCGAGCAGACTCGTGACAAGCTCTGGGGCGTCCGCCGCGGCAAGACCAACAACCTGACCCTCGACTTCTAAGAGATGCAAGGGGCTTTGCCCCTTAGGCTCCAAGGCTTACACATCACTCAGAACTTCTCAAAAAAAAGACCTCGCATTTCTGCGAGGCCTTTTTAATTTCGTAGCGTGAACGCCGCCGATATTACAGAACCTTAAATCGTATTGAACTGTTCAGTAATATCTTCGTTGTCCTTGTCGTACATCCAGTACTGGTTCACATGAGCGTGGTCATCTTCCACCAGGTGGATCTTGATGGCGTGCTTATGTTCCAGGTAGTTGTACACCAGGCATTCGTTCTTGCAGAGTTCATCCACAACAGCGGGGCTTACAACCAAAGTAATTTCGCGCATGCGACCCTTGGCGTGAGCACGGCCGAGCCAACGGTCGATCATGCCGAGAGTACCGGTGAGGGTACCGATGCGGCCACCGCCACAGCAAACGGAGCAGACTTCGGTCTTTTCAGTCATGAGGTTCACGCGGACGCGCTTACGGGTCACTTCCATCAAGCCGAACTGGCTAATGGGAGACGGACTGATAGGAGCCTTGTCGCGACGGATTGCCTTACGGAATTCCTGGTAGACGCTTTCGCGGACAGAGTCATCTTCAATTTCGGGGAACTTGATGATGATAAGACCGCCCACGTCACGGAGACGGAGCTGCTTTGCGATTTCATGGCAGGCTTCGTTGCAGGCGTCCAGATTGGGCTTGCAGTTCACCTTGATGGAAACCAGAGCTTCGGTCTGTTCAAGAATCAAGCTGCCGCCAGAAGGCAGCATCACCTTGCGCTGCAAGGAACGAGCGTACTCGTTTTCGATCTTGAAGTTTTCAAACAAGCTGACCTTTTCGTTCCAGAACTTCACCTTGTTCAGCTTGTCCGGGGACAGGCGCTGCAGGTAGTCGCGAAGAGCGTAGTATTCATCGCGGTTGTCGATGTAGACCACGTCAGTGTTGTCGCTGAAGTATTCGCGGACAGTCTGTTCGATGGAATCGGATTCTTCGTAGATGCAGGTTTCGGCAGGCTGGTTCTCGAAGTTGAACTTCGTCTGTTCCCACTTTGCTTCCAGTTCACGCATCTGCTTGTTGATTTCAAATTCGGATTCGTTCAAGCCGTTGGTACGAACGATGTAGCCCACGTCGCGACCCTTCAGGCGCTTCACCACCTTCTTGAATTCGCGGCGCTTGGCCGGATCACGTTCACGCTTGGACACGCCAACGAAGTTGGTACCCGGCATGCAAACCAGGAATCGACCGGCAAAGCTCAAGTGTGTGGTCAGACGAGCACCCTTGGTGCTAATCGGTTCCTTTACCACCTGGACCATGATCTCCTGGCCTTCCTGGAGAATCTCGTCGATGGAAATTTCCTTGGATGCACCGCTTTCGTCATCGTCGTCGCCGTATTCGCGACGGAGAAGTTCGTTGCGGTCCATAGCGTCTTCCTGATGGAGGAAGCCGGCCTTTTCCATACCGATATCGATGAACGCAGCCTTCAGCGCCGGAAGCACCTTCTGGACCACGCCCTTGTAAATGTTGCCCAGCACGCGGGTAGAGGAAATACCTTCCACCACCAGTTCCACCAGTTCGCCGTCTTCCATGATGGCGATACGCTTTTCGTAAGGAGTCTTACTGATGAGGATTTCGCGCTTGGCCTTGTTGCGGTTGTCGCGGCGGGAACGCTTCTGACCCGGAGCCTTCTTCTGAGTCTTTGCGGGCTTGGCCTGAACCACAGGCTTTTCAAAGTCGGCAAAGTTGTAAAGGTCCGTGATGTCTTCCTTGTTCTCGTTGTACATCCAGAACTGGTTCACATGGGCATTTTCGTCCTGGATCAAGTCGATGGTCATGCCATGCTTGTATTCCAGGTAGTTGAACATGCGGCTGCGGTCCTTGCAGAGAACATCCACAACATAAGGATTGGTCACCAAGGTCACCTGACGCAGGCTACCCTTAGCCTTGGCACGAGCCATCCAGCGGTCGATCATACCCAGGGTGCTTTCCAAGGTAGCGGTACGGCCACCGCCCGAGCAAACCGGGCAGATATTGTACTTGCTGCCGGCACCATCCGGATGCACGCGCTTACGCTTGATTTCCATCAGGCCGAACTGGCTGATGGTAGCCGGGGTCACCTCGGCCTTGTCGCGGCGGATCGCCTTCATGAATTCGTTGTACACCGTGGTGTTGTCGGCCTCGGTCTCCATATCGATGAAGTCCACGATGGTCAGGCCGTCCACGTCACGGAGACGCAGCTGCTTCGCGATTTCGCGGCAGGCGTCGATATTGGTTTCAAGAATGATCTTGCCCTGGTCCTTGCCATGGACCTTGGGACCGGTGTTCACGTCGATGGACACCAGGGCGGCGGTCTGTTCAATCACCAGGTTGCCACCGCGGGGCAGGGGAACGGTACGCTGCAAGGAGCGGGCGTAGTCGTTTTCCACCTTGAAATATTCGAACAGGCTTTCGCCGGAACTCCACAGCTTCACCTTGTCCAGCTTGTCCGGGGACAGGGACTTCAGATCGTCGCGGAGGGAGAAATAGTCGTCACGGTTGTCGATATAGACATAGTCCGTGTTCTCGTTGAGATACTCGCCAATAGCACGCTGGGTAGAATTGGATTCCACATAAAGGCAGCCCGTGCCGTCCAGGGAAGCGAACTTCTCCTTGATGGAGGCCCACTTGGATTCCAGTTCCTGCATCTGCTGGGACAGTTCCGCCTCGGAAGCGTTCACGCCTTCGGTACGGACGATATAGCCCACGTCGCGACCCTTATTGTGGTTGATCCAGCGCTTGATCTCGCTACGCTTGGCGGCATCCTTTTCGCGCTTGGAAACCCTGATGATGTCGGAATCCGGCATGCACACCAGGAGACTACCCGCAATATTCAGGTGCATTGTCAGGCCGGCGCCCTTCTTGCCTGTCGGCTCCTCGGATACCTGGACCATCACGCTGTCGCCTTCGCGGAGCTCCTTCTCGATGCTTTCCACCACGGCTTCTTCCTCATGGTTCCTTCTACCCTTGGGGGCGTTCAAGTCCTTGGCATCTTCCTGGAGCAACACGCCGTCGGCATCGAGACCGATATCAACGAACGCAAGCTTGCCTGCGATGACCTTCTTGACAATACCCTTATAGATATTTCCGAGAACCTGAACAGCTTCGCCACCATCTACGATCAATTCCGCCAGTTCGCCATCTTCCATGATGGCATAGCGCTTGTCGTAGGGAGTCTTGCTGATCAGAATCCCGCATTTACACTTATTCGTCATTCAATTCCTAAAGTTCAATAAAACTTGAGAGTCGATAAAACTTCCCCATATATATGGGGACTTTAAATATAATTATGAATTACGAAGGCGGGGGAAGCCTCCCCCTCGCTCAAGCCCTTTTTAAGGTCTTCCGCTACCCCCTCTGCGGGGGCACGCCCCCGCAACGCCCCCAACCGTTGACAAATTGTACAACATATTTTTCAGCCAGCGCATCAAAAAAGTTTCGCCAAAGTCTATATTCTAACCGTAAGGAATTTGAGAAACCAGAAGGCTCTATGTCCATCAGAAAACATTGGGGAAAAATCACCTTGAGTATCGCCGCCAGCTTCTGGGCCGGCTGTAACGAAACCACCGAGCCGGAATACATCCAGGGCGGAGAAAACATCTGCACAAACGAGCATGATACAAAATGTGTCACCAGCACTGTCATTGCCCTCTACGGCGTTCAGCCCAATTTCGACATCAGCTCCGGCAGCGTCTCCGGCGACTGCGCAACATCCTCTTTCAGCGTCAATAGCGAATATCCCTACGTGCTCTATTCCGATCCCTCGGTACACTGCAAGGACAGCACCGTATACGTTCCGTCTCCATGCGAAAACGCCTCCAAAAGCTACGCATCCACTGATGAAAACGCCCCTCTGTACGGCATCATCTACACCAACAAAGAGTACAATGAACTATTCGGCTCCAACTAAGCCAATAATTTAGTAGATTGCCCTGCATGGCCCTGCTCCTCACCATCATTTTCTTCGCCTGGTTTATCAGCGCCATCGTGCGCGGTAAGGTTTCTCATCAAGGCAGCGACTTTGAATTCAAGGAGCATCCGGTGCAGTACATCATCCTGCTCATCGCCATTCTCGGATTCGCCCTGTTCTGCCTCAATCGCTTCTTAAACGAAATCGGCATTTATCTCATCTAATTCAAAATGAGTCTCACCGAAGTCAACTTGAAAGACGAAAACTACCTCAAGGAATACGAAGCTCACATCCGTAAGCTTCCCTTAGAAGAGCTGTATGAAATTTTGGATGCGATAGAACAAGATCCAACTCCCGAAAGAGTGGAAATTGTAGCCCGAAGAATCCAACAAATCGAGGATGATGGATTTGACCCCACTAGAAAAAGCTATCTCAGAGAGCTTGAGGAATCGGAAGAAAAAATAAGGGAAGAAGCCGAAGAAAAGGCAAAAGAAGATGCCGAGGAAAAAAACACGGAATCTTCTGGAGAAAATGATTCCATTTCAAAAACTTTTGAAGTAAGTTCCTACCCCACCCAAAAGAAACTTATCAAGCAACAAAAGTATAAGGCGAAACAGCAAAGAAAACGAGCAAGCCACAAGAAACAACACAGGCAAAACGGGAAACTCACTGCCGAAGAAAAAAAGGAAGTGAGCCAGTTTGTCGATGCTGTTCGAAAGAAATATTCCCACTACCCACGCTACTCACAAGTCAGTGGTTTGTCGGCTAAAGAAACGGTGATATTCGCCACCGTTCTCATCATCATTCTCATTATCGGTAAGGCCCTGGGAATAGAGCCTCCCCGTTCAAGATATTAATTCAAATGTGTAGGCGGGGCGCCGGCGCTATTCTTGATGGCAGCCTGCTTGGTAGCCACGATCTTGTCGGCAATGGCGCGGGCCTTTTCCGTAAGCCACAGCCATGAAGTCGTTGCTTCACTGTAGTCCGCTTCGCCATACATCTGCACGCGACCATCACGGCGGAGAGATTCAACCTGGCGCATTCCCTTCACGTCACCCTTGGGGTACACGGCGAAAGTGCTTCCGCCATTGTAATTCAAGATGCTGAAAGCGGGAACATCGCTGGGGCCATCGGCAACGTACACCATGTTCTCGAAAGGCACGCGACGGCTAGAGCGTGCAATAGAAGAATTCACATCGATGGTTTCGGGATACTTGTTGGAACCCTTATTGATTTCAAAAAGATAACGGGTCTTGGAAGTGTTATCCAAGGCGCAAGCGATCTGGGAGATTTCTTTGGAATCCTCGTACCTGGAACCTGGAGCCTGGGACCTGGTATCGTCCAAGAAGCCGGGTTGCAGAACATCTTCAATAAATTCGCAACCGAAGATTCCGTCAACGAAAGGAGCGATGGCGCTACCCTTGATGGTTTCAGCAAATCCGGTGCTTACCACATAATGTTCCAAGCGAATGTCGAAAGCTTTATACTTCGGATCTTCTTCAATCAACTTTTTCACTTCACCAAAGAAATCAGGAAGGCCCGGATAGAAAACAAGTTCCTTACCGAACTCACGAAGCATCTTGTTGTTCAAGCCCTTAAAAATCCCAGCCTTCACATAAGTCAAGATGTGGTTCAAATAGCTAGTGTCAGAATTTACAGAAATTCCTTGGGCAGCGTAACGAGTCTTGAGGGCATTCACTTCCTGCCAGAACTTTGCACCGTCCACATTGAAACGGCGGAACAGCGGTTCCTGCATATAGGAACTGATGAGAGTCTTGTCGCAGTCCCACACCATGGCGATAATGTTCTGTTCAAAAGCTGAATTTGCCATAATCAAAACCTTTGTTCTGGATCCTTCGACTACGCCGCTTTGCGACTTCGCTCAGGATGACACAATAAAAAAATCGAACCTGGAACCTCGTGCCTCGAACCTACTTCGTTATAAAGAAACTTTCAGGGTTCACGGAATTTCCGTCCAGGCGGATTTCATAATGGAGGCCCACACTGGATTCCGTACCGCTTTCACCGACGATTGCAATAGGCTGGCCGCGCTTCACCTTGGCATTTACATCCACCAGGTTCTTGCCCAAGTGAGCGTAGAAAGTACGCACGCCCTTCATGTGTTCCACCTTCATGGAAAGACCGAAACCGCGATGCTTGCGAACTTCAGTGACTACGCCGCCACCTGTCGCATAAACAGTATCGCCTTCAACGGCCACGTAGTCAATGCCACGATGAGGAAGTTCCTGGTCGGTAAAGGGATCGTGGACCATTTCAAAACGCTTCTTGATAGCGTGACCGTTCTTCATAGGGTGAAGAATGGGAAGCTTCGCAGCCAATGCAGAATCCTTTTCCAAAGTATCGATCAGCTGACGGAAGGAATGTTCAATTTCCTTCAGGCCCTTGCGGCCTTCCAAAGTTTTTTCATCATCGCTGAGGGCTGTTTCCAAGATAAAGCCCAGGCCACCGAACTTCAAAGTGCTATCTCGGAGAAGGCGGGTTTCCTCCACCTTCAAAATGGTTTCATCCACCGATTCGCGGATGGTCGCCAATTCCTTTTTTATTGCCACATTTTGACGGTGAATATCCGTAATATTTCCACTCGTTACGTTGTCTACAATACTCACCGGGGAGAACATCAGGAAACCGGCAACGCCCGCCACAACGCAAACTACAGAAACGATCGCCCCTGCCAGGGAAATCTTGTAGTTCTTGCCCGAGGTGGTCTTACTCGGGAATACATGTATCTCAAGCTTCTTCATCTTCGCCAGGGTTGTTGATTCTTCTTTCCAGGGTCTTGATGCGGCGCTTACGTTCTTCAATGGCGCCCAGCAATTCTACCACGGACGGGTCGTCCTTGATGGCGGCCAAAAGGTCGTCACGGACTGCCCCATGGACCTTCAAACCCAGGGTTTGAAAGTTCTTTTTCAGCTTGGCTTCCTCAGTTGCCAATTCCACACGCAGTACGGCGGCGGAGGCTGCGAACAAAGCCTTATTTTTAAGCTTATTTAGAGGTGTTTCCATCATAAAAAATTTCCTCGTGCAATAAATAAATTAGTTTTTTATCCGTAAACAAATTGGAGATTTTCTATGAGCCGTCGCGATCGTAGACACGCAAAGCAAGAAGTCAAGAAATTCACACCGAAGAAGAAGAACACCTTGAACACTTGGGTGATCGTCGCCATGAGTGCAATCGTCGTTATATTCTTCGTCGGAACTATGTTAATCCAGAGAGGCTAGAATGAAGTTCGAAATCAAGAAGTCCGTGTTGCAGGAAGCCTTGCAGACTGCAATTACTGCAATTCCCAACAAGTCCACTCTTCAGATTTTGAACAACTATTCCCTCCGCTTGGAAGGCAATATTCTCGAAATCTGCGCTACTGACTTGAACCTTGGCATCAGGACCAAGCTCGAAGTCAACGGCGAACGTGATGGCGAAGTCGTGATCAACGCCCGCAAGTTCTCTGAACTTATCAAGGCTCTCGTAGACCCTGCTATTGAAAACATCAGCATCGACGTTCAGGATTACCTGACCAAGATCAAGTGGAGCGAACGCGGCCAGGCTTCTATCATGGGCTTCGACGCAAGCGACTTCCCTCCGTTCCCGGAAGTGGAAGGCACCACCTTGACCTTCGCAGCAAGCGAACTGGCATTCCTCGTTGAAAAGACCGCTTTCGCAGTTTCCAACGACTCCACCCGCCAGAACTTGAACGGTGTTTATCTCGAAGCCGTAGATGGTAAGGTTTCCATGGTTGCTACCGACGGTCACCGCATGGGCCGCGCAAGCATCGAACAGGAAGGCGCTAGCCTCAACGGCGGCGTGATCATCTTGCCGAAGGTTCTTCAGCAGATCCTCCGCATGGCAAAGAACGACGAACAGATCGAAGTTCGCACTACCGAAACTCACATCTTGTTCAGCACCGGTTCCACCCAGATTATTTCCAAGCTGTACGAAGGACCGTATCCTAACTACCGCGCTGTGATCCCGCAGAACTTTGAACGTACCGTTCAGGCTAACGCAGTCGAACTTCAGAACAAGGTCCGCAGCATCTTGCCCATGGCAAATCCCCGAACCCACCAGATTCGTTTCCAGATCGACGGCAACATGATGGAACTTTCCGCAACTGACCCGGATGTCGGTGGCGATTCCCGCGAAGCATTGGCAGTCACCCACAACGGTGAAGGCAGCTTCAGCATCGGTTTCGACGGTCGCTACATTTCCGAAATCCTCGGCATGTGCAAGAGCGAAGAAGTTGTTCTCAAGATGAACACTCCCATTGGCGCTTGCATTATCGAACCGGTTGGCGAAGGCCTCAACTTCAGCTTCCTGCTGATGCCGCTTCGCTTGACCGACTAATCGGTTTGCAAAAAGCAATTAAAAAGACTCCGCGAAATACGGGGTCTTTTTTTGTTTCTGAAATTATTCGTCACGTGCGCATATTGGGCGAACTTGTCACGCATAGTCGCTCGTTAGTTTGTATGCAATTCAAAACCTTTCAACCCATTTTCCCTTGGTCACAGCCTTGTTGTAAATCGGAGCGATCATTCCGTTTTCCTTCATGGACCAGATTACAAGATAGCTGGAGCACATATCCGCAAGGTGGGCGCAGTACCGCGCCGTTGCATAAGAATGATGTTCACTGTTGAAACAGGAAACAATCAGCAGCTTGCGATAGCGAATGGCCCGCTTGCAAAAATCCGGAAGTCTGTCAGGCAGGCGGCAACCCAGGAACCAAACTGCATAACCACCATTTTTAAGAACAAAATAGAGCAGTTCGCACTCCGCCTTGGAATGAAATGTTCCCACGATACAGCGACGCTCTCGCCCTTTCGCCTTTGCCCATTGCTCACGAATAATGCCCACCGCCGGATCCTCGGAACGGGAGGCAAACACCCCGATTCTCGACAAAGGTTCCTCCAACAATTTCTTGTTGCCAATGCACTTCATTCCAACCATTTCAAACTTCTGCATTATAACCTCCTAATTTCAAAGTACGTCGCGCACACGGTTTCAATCGCGCCGTTTTGAAGCACTCCGTTTTTTTGCATATAAAAAAAGACCGCCTCTGCGGTCCTCTGGACGTGAGCCAGATTTTGCAAGCAAGCGATCTATGAACTATGTTAATGTACCAGCTAATATACTAAAAAAACTATTGACGAACACAGCGAACAGAATAACCGGAACTTTTAACAAAAGATCTTATTTCTGCGGCGTCACTGCTAAAGTCCAAGAAAAGATACTGGGCGAACGCAGATTCGTCCGGATCCGTGGCACTACTCCAGAAATAGGCGTAACCGCCGATGCCATCAAACTTTTCATCGGAAGAGTGATAGCCCGCAGGCAAAGCTGCAAAACCAACTTCATCAGTACCGTTGCCTTTCTTGAACCAGCCGCTAGTAGCCTTGAGAGCTGCACCCGCTTTCGCAGCAGCCACCTCTAAGCCTGAGCCACCGGCAACATCCCCACCGTTTCCCGCCACAGTAATCAAGGATTCAAATTCCTCACGAGTGGGCAGGCGCCAACCTGCAGGGCATGCGTTTTGTGCGGCCTCCCAAGTATAAAGGCGACCATATTTGGAACAGTTACGGGAATCTCCTTCAGGGCAGAAACTAGCCGAGTTTTCCGACGCACCAGTCGCAGCCATATCAAAATTCAAGTTCTCAGCCATCCAAGTCTTTCCACCGATTTCCACTACATCATAAGATTGCCCATCACGCTCATCGGTGAAAGATTCAGAACAGGCGACGATTGCGCCAAACGCAAACAGCGACAGCACAACGCCCGCGGTACCACTCAAATGACTGAACATTTTTTTCATGTTCTTAATGATAAAAAAAACACCTTAAGCAAATTGCCTAAGGTGCTTTCGCTTTTAGTAATTCGTTGCGATTACTTACAGGTGAATCCCTGAAGTTCCAGGCCGGCCTTCATTTCGCCGTAGGTAGAAGTACGCTTCATGTCCATGGCCTTCATGAATCGGCAATCGTTGGCAATGTGCATTCTAAAGCCGGTCATGGTGGGGGTCACATCACCCTTGCCGCTGGAGCTAACGCGAGCGATAATATCATCACGATGGCTTTCCATTTCAGGCGGGATGAATGCGTCGGTAACAATATCAACGTTTTCAATTTCGTCATCCTTGAACACGAAGGAAATAGTCACCAGGTTCTGGAGGCCATTAAACTGACCATTCACCTTACAAGTGAGATCCCTCTTCTTGCCAGTCTTCTTGGCAGGCTTTGCGGGAGCCTTCTTTGCCTTGGGAGTGTACTGAAGACCTGCCAGCAACTCTTCTTCCTTGACAGCGCCAACCAAACGATTAACAACGCGGCCATTCTTGATAAGGAAGAAAGTAGGGAATGCCTGAACCGGGAAAGTGTTCTTGATCTTGGTGATGTTGGGTTCATCAATGCCCACAGAAGCCACCTTGATGTCATCGCTATAGTTCTTGGCAATACCGATAAGAGTCGGAATCATCACAAGACAAGGCGGGCAGCTGGTAGAAGAAAATTCCAGGATGATCATGGACTTGTCGGACTTCATAATTTCCTTTTCGAAATTATCATCCGTAAGTTTCACAATCTTGATGTCTTCTTCGGGCTGGGCTACGGGAGCCTTTGCATTTGCAGCAGTGGCAAACAGAGCGGCAGCCAAAACCAATGCACTAAAACCAATCTTCTTCATTTTAAAACTCCTTTTACCAAAAACAAAATAGGAAATTCATACCCCGTATAATTATTCTACATTGCATAACATATGGAAATTTTCACCAAGTACATCGCCAACGAAGAGCATTACAGCGAAGTCATCGAGCGCATCGCAAAAGTTCGCGACACCCTGTGGATCGGTACCGCCGACATCAAGGACTTGTATGTAAAGCAGAACGGCGAGGCCATTCCCCTGCTGGGGCAAATTGCAGGCCTGCTGAAAAAGGGCGTGGGCGTGCGTTTGGTTCATGCCAAGGAACCGGGCCCAAATTTCCGCGAAGATTTCGACCGATTCCCAATTTTGGCAACGGACCTGGAACGAGTGCTTTGCCCCCGCGTACATTTCAAGATGGTGATTTTCGACCTGGAAGTGGCCTACATCGGATCCGCCAACTTGACAGGTGCGGGCATCGGCATGAAAAGCGCATTAAAGCGAAACTTTGAGGCAGGCATTCTCACCAACGACCCGCAAATCGTTGAATCCGCCATCAACCAGTTTGACACCCTATGGATGGGCGCCCACTGCAAGAACTGCGGAAGGCAAGAATATTGCGGGGATAGGATTAAATAGGGCTAGGGATTTTTGACACAGCGAACCGAGAAGCCGAAATTCTTATTGTCGTAGACCACGCAGGCGAGCTCGACGTCGTAGAACAAAAACAGGTAGTACGCATCGTAACTATTGCTCTCCGTAGAAGACCAGAAGAGCGCGTTGTTGCCCTCGAAGTCGAAGTTGTCGTAGTTGCTGTTGTAGTAGCCAGCGGGCAACGCCCCAAAGCCGAGGCCATCAGTACCATTGCCACTCTTGCCGTCATCGTCTTTCCAGCCTGTAGTGGACTTCAGCACGGTTCCCACCTTTTGACCGGTAAGTTTTTCTAATTCCTCAAATTCTTCCTTGCTGGGCAGGTGCCAGCCATCCGGGCAAGCGGTAACGGCTTCTCTCCAAACATAAAGGCGGCCGTACTTGTCGCAGTTTTCGGGTTTGTTATCGTAACACTTGCTTTCGCCAGTCTGATAGTTCAGGTTTTCCGCCATCCAAGTCTGCCTGCCAATTTGTACAGTCTTGTAGGCTTGACCATCGCGAGAGTCAACCATTGTTGTGCCGGCACCACCATTTCTATTGTTCGCATTCGTTCCAGAATCTTCGCCGCAACCACTCAAGACTAACGCTGCTGCAGAGGCCAGCAGAACAGCACCCATCTTCGCAATAAAATTCTTCATAAAATTTCCTTTCACTTGTACAAGGTTATAATAGAAAAATCAAGTGAGTTTTTTCCACTTTCCCAAAAGCAACTTTATTTTCTGAATGCATCTTCTATTTTGTTCTCGATCAATAAAGAACGATGCGCCATAAACAACAAAATCACTCTGGAGTAACCACGGAACAAAACTTGATTTTCCGTCAATGCCGCGTGCGAATAAATCTGCAATCTCAATAACACCACTTATAAGGTAGTTGAGCACAAACATGACAGCAAACAATTCCAGGGCTATCGCATTTTTCCTTATTAGGGAGAAAATTGAAACCATCACCGGGACAATTCCCCACAGCACAAATTCATATAGAGTCGAAGAACTAAAGAAAAACGCGGCCTCTACATTCAAGCCATACACTAGCGAAAACACAGAGCACAGACGAAGCAGATTCATATTTATAGATGAATTTGCTTCTTGACTTTTGCATTTAGCAGCAACAAACGAAAAAACACATAACACAAGTCCTGTATTCAATAGACAATGAACGATAAAGGGTACATATTGAAAATCAATTGTTTGAAATCCAATACCGCGAAAGTTTAAAACATACACAACCTTTGCAATAACATAACCCGCAAAGACTATAGCCGCCCAGATTTTCAACAACAAGGCATTCTTTTTCGCAAACACCAAGGAGCTCACGAATACAGGAATTATCCCTATTGCAACATAGACGCCAGAGTATATCGCGTCCTCGCCATTTCCTCTAAAATGGGCAATCAGGATTTCCGTAAAGTTGCTTAAACCCGCGATCAGAAAATAGAGTGCGCAAGTTCTGAACAAGGCTACATTTCCCATGTTTTTCTCGCTTACTTCAAATATTCATCAGGAACGTTGTAGCCGTAGGAAGCCAGCTTCTTGGCGTAGGATTTGTCCTTCAGGCGGTCCCTGGATTCTTCCAGATGCTTGGCGTTGCTCTTGTCTTCGAAGCCGCACTTGATGCGAATGAACTGCACGAGGCAAAGGACGGCAGCAGCGGCGCAGGCCACCGCGGCAACGGAAATCTTGTTGAAAGTCAACTCGCCCACACGAGCCATTTGCAAGGCGAAGCAAACCGCAGAAAGTATCAGGAACAGCGGGATTGCCTTCACATAGAATTTCGGATTTGTGGTCCGCGGATCAAAACCTTCAACGGCCACTTCACGGAATTTCTTTTCTACAAATTCTTCGCGGCAATCCTTGCAATTGACAATGGGACTGCCGTATGCGTAAGTGTTGCAACTAAAACGATTCACCTTGCCGCAGTGCGGGCACTTGCTTTCAATATAACCCATTTGACTCTCCTTTTTAACCTGCGGTAGAATATAAAAAGTTTGCCGTTAGGAGGATCACCACAAAACTTGCTATGGCAAACGAAATGATTGCATACAAAAAGCCCGCAGCGTTGAACTGCGGGATGTTTTGCACTTAATGAAGCATGGTCAAAAGTATCACAACAAAAACTTGCTCGCCAGCGCCTCCACGGTGGCGGGGTTCAGCGGGCATTCCTGTGTTTCCATTGTAAAGATGAGGGATTCGCCGGGGAAGATTCCGTTGGCGGTGTAGGTCTCGAATTTTCCAAGAGTTTCTGCGATGTATTCGGGATCGTCCATTCGCCCGAAATGCTCCCAGATGAATTCGCGACGGGTGCGAATGTTGAGACAGGTGAAATCGGGATGGAATGTTACGGTGCGGCGGGAGCTGTCTCGGCCGCGACTGTTCCTGCGGACTTTCAGCTGGTGGGGAAATTCATAGCGGTAGGGAATTTTCAGGCGGTCGAGGGTATCCGCGATGATGACCTCCGACTTGGAGCGGACCCGCTCCCCGCGGGAGGTTTCCAGCAGGGGCGCGTCGACAGCCATCCCCTTCCCGCTGTACTTTACCGCAAGCCACTGCACCGCATATTCCTCGTCAGGAAGACGCACTGGCTGCAAGAATCGCTGACGTTCTGGAGCAAGATTGCAGTAAACCGCATTGAGACACTCCGGCTGATATTCCTTAAGGAACTTGTCCACTATGAAAAGTTCCCGCTGCAGCTCCTTGAGAGCACTTTTATCATAATCCTTCTGCGCAAGAGCTTTGATAGTCGCCACATCTGATTGAGGAATATAATCGCCAACAATATCGGCAGGACTCTTTACATGAAAGTAATGTACCGAATTTTTGCGGCGAGCCATACGGAGGCGACCTTCTATTGATTTTCTCAAACGCTTATCAATTGTGGTAATTGCGGCAAGTAGCTCTTCCGCTTTTGCCTGAACAACAGACACCAGCTTATCCGGTGAAATCAGTTCTCTAAATTGCATCTGCATTCCTTTTTTAGGGCATAAAAAAAGACCGCCTCTGCGGTCCGCCGGCAAATTCCAGTTTTATGCAGGATGGCGATCTATGAACTATGCCTCAAATATACAAATAATTGGTGGTTCGGCCAATCTTGTTGCCATGCAAAAGGACTTTTTGTCAAAATGGGTTACTAAATGGGTAATTCAAAGGCATCTAGTAACCCGATTATTACTTTGTATGCAAACAAAAGTCTCAAAAAAGGAACATTTTCTTAATTACCCATACCCCAAAGGTTACTAAAACATAGTTTTTCGGTTAGTTAGTAACCTATTTTCTAACTAAACTGTAATTTCTCAATTAATTTGTTTGTAAAACGGGTTACTAAAAAGATGTTTTTCGCCCGCTTAGTAACCTTTTTTCGTAATTTGACCCTTCCGGCGGCCAAACCTGGGCATACAAAAAAGGAACCCACCCGCACAAGCGGGTGGTTCTTCATATACGGGCCCTGCCCTAGGATACTAGCGACGCGTTC